>NZ_JBFSRM010000016.1:0-121538 GCF_041465805.1 Vibrio sp. 10N.239.311.G01 | reverse complement strand
GACAGCTCTGAAGGATCCTTCAACCGATCGCTTTGGCTTTAACTGATCGGCATTACCGCAAGTGCGGAGGTTTTTGTTTGTTCTTAACTTTTAATATCGAATAGGTTTCGAATTAGAAGTTTGCAGAGCGTGGTGTACGTGGGAATGGAATCACGTCACGAACGTTACCCATACCTGTTACGTAAGATACTAGACGCTCGAAACCAAGACCGAAACCAGCGTGTGGCACTGTACCGTATTTACGTAGGTCGCGGTACCAGCTCATGTGCTCAGGGTCGATACCCATAGCAATCATACGCTCGTCTAGAATGTCTAGACGCTCTTCACGTTGTGCACCACCGATGATTTCACCGATGCCTGGTGCAAGTACGTCCATTGCTGCAACTGTTTTGCCGTCGTCGTTTAAGCGCATGTAGAAAGCTTTGATGTCTTTCGGGTAGTTCTTAACAATAACAGGTGCTTTGAAGTGCTCTTCAGCTAGGTAACGCTCATGCTCAGAAGACATGTCGATGCCCCACTCAACGTCAAACTCAAATTTCTTACCAGAGTCTAGTAGGATTTGGATTGCGTCAGTGTAGTCAACTTGTGCGAAATCAGCGTCTACGAATTGCTCTAGACGAGTAATTGCTTGCTTGTCGATGCGAGAAGCGAAGAACTCAAGGTCGTCGCGGCGCTCTTCAAGAACAGCAGCGAAAACGTACTTAAGCATGTCTTCAGCCAGTTTCGCTACATCGTTAAGGTCTGCAAACGCAACTTCAGGCTCAACCATCCAGAACTCAGCTAGGTGGCGGCTTGTGTTTGAGTTTTCAGCACGGAACGTAGGACCGAACGTGTAAACCTTGCTTAGTGCACAAGCATAAGCTTCAGCATTAAGTTGGCCAGATACTGTTAGGAACGTCTCTTTACCGAAAAAATCTTCGTTGAAGTCTACGTCGCCTTTTTCAGTGCGTGGTAGGTTTTCCATGTCTAGCGTAGAAACACGGAACATTTCACCAGCGCCTTCTGCATCAGATGCAGTAATAAGCGGAGCAGAAGTCCAGAAGAAACCTTGCTCGTGGTAGAAACGGTGAATCGCTTGAGATAGACAGTTACGTACACGTGCTACTGCGCCAATCACGTTTGTACGTGGACGTAGGTGAGCAACTTCACGAAGGTACTCGATAGAGTGACGCGTCTTAGCCATTGGGTAAGTGTCAGCGTCTTCAACCCAGCCTACAACTTTAACGTCAGTTGCTGCTAGTTCGAAGTCTTGACCTTTCGCAGGAGACTCAACAATCTTACCCGTTACTTCAACAGAGCAGCCAGTTGTTAGCTTTAATACTTCGTTTTCGTAATTATTAAGATTATTAGGAACCACGGCCTGAATCGGGTCGAAACAAGAGCCGTCATAAATGGCAAGGAAAGAGATTCCAGCTTTGGAATCACGACGTGAACGGATCCAGCCGCGAACAGTTACTTCACTGTCTACCGCTAGCTTGCCGCCAAGTACGTCTGTTACAGGCGCGTAAGTCATGTTGATTTCATTCTCCATTGAGGGACAAATTCAACTCAAAGTCTCTGGCATTGCTGCAAATAAATATACATTTGCACAATAATTAGCCGAAACATTAAGTTGTATAAACTTTTTAAATCGATTGAACATATTACCTGTCATACCGACAGCTTCAACCTTTATTCTTGCTTGGTGAAAGAAATATTGTGTCTACTGACGATAAATAGGTTTGAGGGTGTGTTTTTTGTTCGATCTTAGCGTCAGCCTTACCTTTCACCCTATGTGAGCTGCTGAACGAGCATGGCGTAATCGAAACCTTTGTTTTCAATAATGGGAGTGTGATTGTGTTGAGACTCACTCTATATTGGCGCGGATTCAGTCATTTTGGACTTGATCACCTTCTTAATTTCCCACTAAAGTACAAGAGGAGTTTAATATCTACGTGTTAATTACGCCGCCTTAACCCCTGCATTCTCTCTACACCCGCACTTTTCGAGCGCTCGCTCATTCAAGAAAAACAGTCGATCAAATTATGTCTCAACAAGGCAGGACTGGCTGTACAAGTAAAAGAGAATTACATGCTTAATTATTTAAAAAAACACTGGTTATCAAACGTTAAAGGAGATTCATTATCTGGGATTGTGGTTGCACTCGCATTGATCCCTGAAGCCATCGCATTTTCAATTATTGCAGGCGTTGACCCTAAAGTAGGGCTCTATGCCTCGTTCTGTATTTGTGTCGTCACTGCTTTGGTTGGCAGTCGTCCGGGAATGATTTCCGGTGCAACAGGCGCTATGGCGCTACTAATGGTCACTTTAGTGAGAGAGCACGGACTAGAATATCTACTCGCCGCTTCATTTCTAGCTGGCGTCATTCAGATCGCAGCTGGTTATCTCAAGCTTGGTAACCTGATGAATTTCGTTTCCAAATCGGTGATTACTGGATTTGTTAACGCGCTCGCCATTCTAATTTTCATGGCCCAACTTCCTGAATTAATCAACGTCCCTTCAAGCGTTTACGTGTTAGTCGCTTTGGGTTTGGCGATCATTTATCTGCTTCCTTATTTCCCCAAGTTTGGTCGCGCAATACCTTCTCCACTGGTCGCGATTGTTACCCTGACAATCATTAGTTTGCTCTTCGGCTTAGATGTGAGAACGATTGGCGATATGGGCAAGCTTCCCGATTCACTGCCTGTGTTCTTGATTCCTAATATTCCATTCACGTTTGAGACGCTTGCAACCATCCTGCCATATTCGATTGCTCTGTCTCTGGTTGGCTTGTTGGAATCCTTGATGACAGCGACCATAGTCGATGACCTGACTGATACTGAAAGCAATAAAAACAATGAGTGTAAAGGGCAGGGCGTTGCGAACATCGTGGCTTCCCTTTTTGGTGGAATGGCGGGCTGCGCAATGATCGGTCAGTCGATCATTAACATCAAATCAGGTGGCTTAACCCGATTGTCCAGCATGATCGCTGGGGTGGTTTTGTTGCTAATGGTGGTGTTTGTTTCTGATTGGTTGAAGCTGATACCGATGGCCGCTTTAGTGTCTGTGATGACCATGGTTTCTATCGGCACATTCTCATGGCGTTCCATTGTTGAGCTTAAAGATCACACACTGCCAACCAATGTAACCATGCTAGCAACCGTGGCGGTGGTGGTGTTTACTCATAATTTAGCAATAGGTGTTGCGGTTGGCGTGGTGCTGTCGGCTCTGTTTTATGCACATGCCAGCAAATCCATGGTGTTTATATCCGATGAAGTCGTGACAAACGAAATGCACACCATTCACCGAGTAAAAGGCCATGTCTTCTTTGCTTCGTCAGATGCGTTTGTCGACTTATTTGATTATGACAACGCGACCTCTTTAGTGACCATCGATATATCGGATGCGTCATTCTTAGATAATACCTCGGTCGAGGCGCTTGATAAGGTTGTGTTCAAGTTCCGTAAAAAAGGGGCTTACGTTGAAGTGTCAGGAATGGATAGCGTGAGTGCGAACCTGATAGTCAAACACGCGATGTATCACAAGCATAAAGACTTAACCGCGGTTTCCATTACGCACTAATCTTGGTTTACGGTTCTTTTAAAGCCTGAAAGCCTGAAAGCCTGAATTAGACGTTGCTATGAAGATAAAGCGCTCATTGTTGAGCGCTTTTTTGTTGGCGATCTATGACTTCTTCTTTGTACTCGACAAAGTAAACTGATTAATCAGCGATTCAAGATGATCAGATAGCTCTTCTAAGTCATTGCTGATGTTGCGAGTTTCAGCCGCGGATTGCGATGTGTTGTTGGCGTGAGAGGTGATGGTTTCAACCTTTTGTTGAACATCTTGAGTCGCTTGTGTGGTGGATTGCGTTTGCTGCTGAATATTCTGTGCGTGAGCCAGCACCTGTTTCATCTCTTCGACCACACCATTCATTTCAATTGAAAGTGCGTCGATATCGGTTGAGCTTTGATGGGCTTGTTCGCAAACGCGATCGGCAGAAGTCAGCGACTCTTCGCTGCCTTGCTGGAACTGATGAATGATTGACTCAATACTGCCTGTTGCTTCAGCGGTTCGTGATGCAAGATGGCGAACTTCATCAGCCACCACCGCAAACCCACGACCTTGTTCTCCCGCACGTGCCGCTTCAATTGCTGCATTCAAGGCCAGAAGATTGGTTTGGTCAGCAATGCCACGAATCACACTCAATATTGAAGAGACCTCTCCGGTTTGCTCATTGAGTGTCAGTATTTTGTGTTTCACTTCTTCTATGCTGCTAACGAGGTTTTTTATCTCACTGCTTGCTTCGTGTGCTTGGTTGGCACTCTTACACGCCACATCAGCGGTGTGATTGATAAGCTCTGAAGCTGTTAAAGTCGCTTGTTCTACATTGACTTGCTGTGCCTGTATTCCTTCGACATTGTGTTGCACTTCTGCGGTTTCGCTTTGCTGGTCGCTGGCGGCTTGCTCGGTAATTTGCGCGACACTAGTCAGTTGGTTGGCAGACGCATTTAACTTGTGCGAGGTGCTTTGTACCTTTTCTAAGCTGTCAGATACGGTTCCCATGAACGAGTTGATGGAGTTAGCCAGCGTGCCAATCTCATCCTTGCTTTGTTCCGGCAGGCGAGTGGATAGGTTTTTATCGTTGCTGACTTGGGTCATAAAGCGAGAAGTCTGTTGCAGCGGGCGCACGATAATCTTACGAATTAATCCCATCGTAAGGACAAATCCGGCAAACGAGATCACTGCCATAATGCCAATAGCAGCCATGGTTTGAGTGTTAATCAGCGAGTTAACATGGTTAAGGTTATATTCGAGACGAATCGCACCCAAGACTTCACCTTCTGGTGCCATATGACAGGCGACACAATTGGTTCCTCGGTAATCTTCACTCGACTTCATTGGCAGAGCAATAACCAAGCCTTTGCCCCAATCAGCAGAAAAAGGTTCGATAACGGTTTCGCCCGCTAGCGCTCGTTTATCAATATCGTCAACCGGTGTTTGGTTGTCATTACCTGGGCCATATAACTTGCTGACAGCGTCGGCGCGTAAAACACGAACGTCTTCAATGCCTTCTTGAGCCAGTGCTTTCTGACGAAGGGTCTCTTTTTGTGCCATGGTGCCGGTGAGCATCATCATATTGAGGCTATCGAAGTAGTTACTTGCTTTGTCGTGAAGCTGCTCACTTAACACTGAGTTTACAAGTTGCTTTTGTTGCGAATATTGGAAATAGGTCGATATTGCCAGCAAAAAGGTGAACACGATGGCGAGGGCCACTAGGATTTTAAAGGTGATTGTTGAGCGCATAAGGTGTTTGTTTTTATTAATTATAATGACGCAAATACTGTACTAGTAAGAATTCCTACCACCTATGGGGTATAACGAATTGTGTGACCACACTCCGGTTGTGGTTATGTTTTTGTGATGTAGCGAGTTTGTGTCGTGTCTGATGTTGAAATGGAACGCGCTTCAAGCTCCTCGCTGTTCTTAAAACAGACTGTTGTTTTGGGAAAATTGAAGTGCAGCATCGAGTTTTGATTGTGCTGATAATTAGAAAAGCCTAGGTTGTTAATTAGCTCGATGTATTTGTCCGCTTGTCTTTTATCAATAAAGACTATTGTTTTAGACGACTTAGTGGTCAATTTATATCCAAATGGTTGTTTTGTTCAATTTAATAGCAAAAATTGTGGTTATAGCGTTGTGTTTCGAGGCTCATTCGATAAGATGAAAAGACCTCTATGATAGAGGTAGGGCAGCAACGGATACGCTGCTTCAAATACTATGGAATGTGACTTATTGGACACATACATGAAATTCAAGATTACATCACCGATTATTGAACCTACGGAAGGTTCACCACATCAGTTAATGCTTACTCACGCTTCTCGTTTTACCTCTTTTAAGACAAGCTCCCCTTTGAACGCCCTGTTCGACAACGTCTCTGCACGCTTCTTTACCGCTTATCGCTCCTATTGTTATTCGTTTTATAACTTTATTTCTATCTGAACTCCTTTGTCATCCGCTCGATGAACGAAGACTCACATCTATAAAAACTAAACAAATAAGTTAAAAACAATGAATATTAAAATGATGGGTAGCTCCCTAATTATCGCTGGTACCGCTCTCGGTGCTGGTATGCTTGCGATCCCAATGGTATTAGCTCAATTCGGATTGCTTTACGGCACACTGCTTATGGTACTGATCTGCTTCGGTACGACTTACGCAGCATTACTACTTCTAGAAGCGACCATCAAAGCGGGTGGCGGTCTAGGATTAAACTCTATTGCCCGAAAAACCTTGGGTAAACAAGGTCAGTTGCTTACCAACGGCTTGCTATACGCGTTGTTGATTTGCCTATTAATGGCTTACATTCTGGGCGCAGGTGACTTGCTGAGTAAGTTACTGTCTAACTTTGGCGTCGAAATTACCGCGATTACCAGCCAAACCGTGTTTACCTTGCTTGCTGGCGCAGTAGTCGCAAGTGGTACTGGTGTGATTGATAAGCTCAATCGAGCATTGTTCTTCGTGATGCTTGCTAGTTTGTTTGCAACCATGGCCTTCTTAGCGCCGAGCATGACTCAAGAAAACTTGATGCAGGTAACCAGCCATGACCACGTTGACCTAATCAAAACCAGTGCCATCCTGTTTACGAGCTTTGGCTTTATGGTGGTGATTCCAACCTTGGTTTCTTACAACCACGAAGCGACAGACAAACAGCTGCGTAACATGGTGATCATCGGTTCTCTGATCCCATTAGTGTGTTACTTGTGTTGGTTGTTTGCGGTAGTGGGCAACTTGAGTGAAGAGCAATTCAGAAGCTTTGAGAACGTATCAGATTTGATGGCGGCGTTTGAGGCTCAGTCTCCTTGGGTGGGTAACGTTCTGTCTACCTTCACGGGCTTGGCGTTGTTGACCTCTTTCTTTGGTGTGGCGATGGCGTTGTTCAACCAGAACAAAGACATGTTCAACCAAAATACAGCGGTAACGTACTGCATTAGCTTTATCTTGCCGTTGGCTGGTTCATTGCTTGCGGCAGACAAGTTCCTACAAGTACTGAATTACGCAGGTATCATCTTGGTGTTCCTAGCGGTGTTTGTTCCTCTGGTTATGGTCCACAAACAGCGTTTCATGAAAGTTGCTGATGACCGATACCGAGCAGAAGGTGGCAGCGCAATGATGTTGTTCTCACTGCTGTTTGGTTGCTTCCTGCTTATCTCACAAGTGATCTAGTTCTTTGGTCCATTATCTAAGATGCGAATCGAGCATCTTAGATATAAGTGGCCGGAATTCAGATACAAAAAAGGAACGCATCGGCGTTCCTTTTTATTATCTGCTGATTAAAAACAGATTGATTCAAAGGCTATCAACAAACAACCTTAACAGCCAAACCACCTTGAGAAGTCTCACGGTATTTAGCGTTCATGTCTTTACCTGTTTCTAGCATTGTTTCGATAACTTTATCTAGAGAAACAGTAGGAGCAGAAGAACGACGAAGTGCCATACGAGTCGAGTTGATTGCTTTAACTGCAGCAATACCGTTACGCTCGATACATGGTACTTGTACTTGGCCAGCAACTGGGTCACATGTTAGACCTAGGTTGTGCTCCATGCCGATTTCTGCAGCCATACATACTTGCTCAGGGCTACCACCCATAAGCTCAGCAAGACCAGCAGCAGCCATAGAGCATGCCACACCAACTTCACCCTGACAGCCAACTTCAGCACCAGAGATTGAAGCGTTACGCTTGTAAAGACCACCGATCGCGCCAGAAGCTGCGAAGTAACGGATGTAATCTTTCTCTGTCACTGTTTGGATGAACTTATCGTAGTAAGCCAATACAGCAGGGATGATGCCACATGCGCCGTTTGTTGGTGCCGTTACTACACGGCCGCCAGCTGCATTTTCTTCGTTTACTGCGAAAGCAAACATGTTTACCCAGTCAACAACCGACATTGGATCATTGGTTGTTTTTTCTGAAGTCATTAGCTGTTGGCGAAGTGCTGCTGCACGGCGAGGAACACGTAGTGGACCAGGCAGGATACCTTCAGTATTCATACCGCGATCCATACACTCACGCATAGTTTTCCAGATGTTAGCGAAGTAAGTGCGAGACTCTTCGTCTGAGTGGAACGCTGCTTGGTTTTTCATAACCAGTGTACTGATAGAAAGACCGCTTTCTTTGCACTGATTAACCAGCTCTTCAGCTGTTGTGAATTCGTAAGGTGCTTTGATTGGGTTTTCTTCTTCTTTGCCGAAGTTCTCTTCGTCAACGATGAAACCGCCACCAATTGAGTAGTACGTTTTTGAGTATGCAACTTCGTCACCAACCCATGCATGAATGCTCATGCCGTTCTCGTGTAGAGAAAGGTTGCTAGTGTGGAAGTTCATACCGCCATCGCGTGGGAACGATACTGTATGACAGTGCATGCCAACAGGAAGGCGCTCAGTTTCTTCTACGCGAGCAATGAAGCCAGCAATAGAATCGATATCAACACGCTCAGGAGTATTGCCAGCAAGACCCATGATGATTGCGATATCTGTGTGGTGACCTTTCCCTGTCAGTGATAGTGATCCATATACGTCCACGGTGATTTTAGTGATGTCGCGCAATTTTCCCATTGAACGTAGGTCATCAATAAATTCTTTACCCGCTTTCATTGGTCCAACTGTGTGTGAGCTCGATGGACCAACACCGATTTTATAGATATCAAATACACTAATCATAGCGATTACCTCAAAAAGAGAGCCTCCCAAGGGGAGTCGGGAGGCTCATTTATTATCATTATATTTTTTGTCTAATCTCGCGATATAAGATGGATGCCATCTTATAAAAACGGCTTGAGATTAAAGAGCGCCGTAGATTACAGAACTAATAGCCGCTAGACCACATAAAGCTGTAAAGATTTGCACAGGTGCTGAAGTTTTGTACTTAGCCATAGCTGGTACTTTCTGCATCGCGAACACAGGCATTAGGAACAGGATAGCTGCAATCATTGGAGCACCCATTGTTTCAATCATACCTAGGATACTTGGGTTAACTACTGCAACAATCCAAGTTGTAACAACGATGAACGCTAGAGATGCTTTTTCAATCTTAGAGATTGAAGAACCAGAGCGAGACTTGATTAGACCAACAAGACCTTCGTGAGCACCTAGGAAGTGACCGAAGTAGCTAGAAGTAATCGCTGCGAACGCTACTAGAGGACCCATGTAAGAGATAAGTGGAGACTCATGTACGTTAGCTAGGTAAGAAAGAACAGAGATGTTCTGTGCTTGCGCTGTTGCTAGTTGCTCTGGAGATAGAGAAAGCACTACAGAGAATACGAAGAACATTACAAAACCCATCAGCATCATTGCTGCGCCACCAGTGATCGCGTCAGTTTTCTTAACTGCGTCATCACCGTATACACGACGTTGCTCTTTAGAGAACTGTGAAATGATTGGGCTGTGGTTGAAAGAGAACACGATGATTGGAATAGCAAGCCAGATAATAGAAGGCATTGTTGACCATTCTGGGCTTACGTCCATCATTGAAGTGTTCCAATCAGGAACTAGGTAAAAAGATAGCGCTAGTAGGATGAATACTAGTGGGTAAACCATTGCTGAAGTTGCTTTAAGCATCAGCTCTTTACCGAATACAACACCTGCTGTCATAGCAAGGATAAGTGCACCAGAAAGAAGAGGACGAGGAATAGATTCCATACCCATTTGGTTTACTAGGAAAGAATCAACGGTGTTTGTGATACCAACACCGTAGATAAGAACGATCGGGTAGATAGCGAAGAAGTAAGCAAAAGTAATAATGTTTGCGCCAGTCTTACCGAAGTGCTCTTCAACTGTGTCTGTAATATCAGCTTCAGGGTTTTTAGCAGACAGTACGAAACGAGCTAGAGATTTGTGTGCGAACCAAGTCATTGGTGCCGCAATTAGAGCTAGGATAACTAATGGCCAAAAACCACCCGCACCAGCTTTGATTGGAAGGAATAGTACGCCAGCACCAACTGCTGTACCGAATAGTGATAAACACCAGGTAAAATCTTTATAGTTAAACTTGCTTGAATCTTTAACGGCATTTGCCGAAGAAGTTGTTGTGTTCATGTTAAATTACTCATTTTTTGGGAACAGGAAATAAGTCGGGGCTAATTCTGCAGAATTTTCTTCTGCAAAAAATAGATCTAAATCATGTAATGAAACGGCGTGTCACATGATATGCGAAAAACGAATTTTTGATCACGAAAATGGCGTGCTACATGTGATTTATGTTTATGCCTGGTATTAGTTTTATTTATGCGAAAGGCGGGGTTGTATAGATTTATACCAGGGAAACGTTTGCGTAAAATTGCATTAATAAATCTGTTCCATAGAAAGTCTGGATTTTGTTAACAGAGATTAAACAAAACGTAGTTGCTATGTGATTCGTTGCAGTACGTGTTGCTGCAGCGATTGGATAATTTGCGCCGTAACGCCCCAAATTAGGTGCTCTTGGAAAGGCATCGCAAAAACCCGATGCTTGATTTGTTTAAAGTTAACAGTGTGGCTGTGTAACTTGGCTTGGTCTAAAACATAGGTAGCGGGTACCTCAAAAATTGAGGCAACTTCGTTCTCATCAATGATGGCTTCATAGTCAGGATCGACCATGGCAATAATCGGCGTCACAGAAAATTTACTAATAGTACTCAATGCTGGTAATTGCCCAATAATTTTAACTTGATCCGATCGAATTCCCACCTCCTCATGGAGCTCTCTGAGTGCAGTGAATTGCATAGAAGGGTCAGAAAGTTCGTGTTTACCACCAGGAAAGCTGACTTGGCCGGGGTGATGCTTTAAATGAGCCGCTCTTTTAGTAAAAATGACATGTAAACCATCTTCTCTTTCAACTAAACCTACCACCACTGCCGCTTTACGTAATTGCTCGCCACTGATGTGCGAAACACGCTCTACTGACTCAGGATGATAGCCAACGGTAGGGTTAAGTTGGAATTGCTGAAGGAAGTTTTCTTTATTCATATCAAGCCAATATATTGATTATTATGATTTTAAGTATAGACATAACCGTGGGTTGATTACCAATATCGAGTTTTTCTTCATTCACTTTCCCTCTTTTAGTTATCAATTGGGCGTCATGAGAGGCTGTTTACCGATGAATCTCCTCAAAATGACGATTTTTGCTATATTCAATATGTGCATACAGGCGAGTAAGCGTTACCCATGTCATAAAATTGGGTGACGAAACGTAGATTTTTTGTTTAAGAATTTGATAACAATAACTTAGTGGACCATTCTAAAAAGAAATAGAAGAAAAGGTATGAGATGAAAGGAATCATATTCACCGAATTTTTAGAGCTTGTTGAAGACAAGTTTGGGCTAGAGCTTTTGGAAGAAGTTCTAGAAATGTCAGAAGATGAAGGAATCTATACGTCGGTCGGCAGTTACGACCACAAAGACCTTGTCAGGTTGATTATCAACTTGAGTAAGAAAACCGATATTGATGCGGCAAGCTTGCAACGCGTGTTTGGGCAGTCTGTATTTAAGAACTTACTGGCCTCATTACCGAATAAAGCGAGCCTTGCTCACAGCAATACCACCTTTCAATTTATTCAGCACGTAGAGCGTTACATTCATGTTGAAGTGAAGAAGCTCTATCCAGATGCTGAGCCACCTGAATTCAGTTTTATCACCACGAACGAAGCACAACTTGTTTTTGACTACAAAAGCGCAAGGTGTATGTCTCATGTTTGCTTAGGGCTTATTGAAGGATGTGCTGAATACCACGGTGAATCTATCGCGGTGGAGATGACGCCACAAAATGATGACCAAAGCGTGGTTAGGTTTAATCTCAAAGTAGAAAAGTAATATGGATCTGGCATCTGCCCTAGAGAAGAAGCTTAAGCGTCAAATCGCGGCAAGGAAAGCGGCTGAAGGATTGTTGGAACAGAAGAGCCTCGAACTGTTCGAGGCTAACCAACAGCTTGAGCTTGCTTTGCGTCAGTTAGAAAAGCGCTCCAACGCGAATATACGCCGCATTGAATTCCAAGAACAAATCGACAACCTGTTGATTGATTTTGGGCGCGCGTTTCTAAGAAATGATCTCGATGATGTCATGCTATCTGAACTAACGACCAACGTGACTAACAGTTACTTAATCGAAGCCAGTCGTTTGATTCTACCTCCCAAGCTCATCCCTCAGTTACAGACCTATGATTATGGCGATGAGACTGTCGAGGTGTTAGAGCAAGACATTCAAGAACCTCATTGGCAAGACAACCTACTGACCGTGCCCTTAGAGGTTGAAAAAGTCATAGTTGGTGCGTTAATCGTCAGAGTCAGGTTGTTAGACCAAGACTACGAGTTTATCCAAAGCCAACTGTTGTTGGTCACGGACCTTATCTGCAGTGCCTTAACCCATCAACTAGCAATCAACCGAAATATTGAATCACGTAAACGAGCGGAAGAGTCCGAAAGGGCAACGCGTGACTTTGTGGCCATGATTAATCATGAGTTAAGAACTCCACTTAATGGCTTACTAGGCAGTGCCGAGTTGATCAGTGATACCGAACTGAATAGCTCTCAGCGTGAGATAGTGAACAACCTGAGCCAATCTGGAGAGTTTCTCCGAACCATCATTAATGATCTATTGGATTACAGCAAAATCAATGCAGGGATGTTGGAGCTTATTCCAAAGAAATTTGCCCTACGTGATTTGAGAAACACGATTGAAAGCATCTTCGTCAATCGAGCAATTGAGAAGCAGCTCGAATTCAATATCAGTGTTACGTCAAACGTTCCCTCCCATTTCCAAGGCGATTTAGAGCGCATCACACAACTGTTTGTGAACTTAATAGGTAATGCGATTAAATTTACAGAAGAAGGGCATGTGAATGTTGATATTGAGTGGGACAAAAACCAATTTGTTTTCTCTGTAGAAGATACCGGAGTCGGAATTGCTGAATCAGCACATAAGACGCTATTTGAACCTTTTACACAGGCAGATAACTCAAGTAGCCGAAACTATGAGGGCACCGGGCTTGGCTTAGCGATTTGTCGCAAACTGGTGGCTCTGATGAATGGCGATATTGGGGTGACCAGTGTTGTTGGCTCAGGCACGACCTTTACCATCTCGATTCCTCTTCAAGTTGTCGATGTTCCGGCAGAGAGTGATAGTGTCGCCAAGGGCTTTGAGTCTGAAGCGGAATTGTCACTACTTAAAGTGCTGGTGGTTGATGATATTAAGATGAACCAGATCATCATCCAGCAAATGCTTCGTAAACATGAGATTGAACCTGCTATCGCAAGCAATGGTGTCGAAGGGTTTGAACTCGCGTCAGACAATGAATACGATATTGTATTCATGGATTGCAGAATGCCTGTTATGGACGGGTTTGAAGCAACAGAGAAGCTAAGAGAGAAGGGTTACGTTAAATCTATTGTGGCTCTGACCGCCGGAACGACACTTGAAGAACGCGAACGTTGTATTCAGTGTGGGATGGATGACATTTTGAGTAAACCTTACACCGCCAACGATCTGAAAGAGATGCTTAAGAAGTGGGGTGTCTCTGCGGTGAAGGTCGCTTAAACACGCGAATAAAGCGTTGTGAGTTATGTACTCTAACTTACAGACTAAAAAACCGAAGTGATCTTACGATCCTTCGGTTTCTTTTTATATCGAACTTTTGCTAGCCGTTAAGCTACGGAACTCGCAGTTAATGACACTAGGTTTAGCAATCTTCAAGTACCGGTAGAATTCGACTCAGCTTATCCAGTGTTTCTTGGTATTCAGAAGCACAATCACTATCAAATACCACACCACCGCCAGCCCAAGCATAAAGCGTGTTGTTCTCGGCGACTAATGTACGAATGGTAATACTGGTATCCATTCTGCCATTTCGGCTGATGTAGCCAATACTGCCGCAGTACGCTGAACGTCGATGCGGTTCTAACTCTTCAATGATCTGCATCGCGCGAACTTTTGGTGCGCCAGTAATCGAGCCTCCAGGGAAACAGGCTCTCAGAAGGTCAGTTACAGAGTATTGGTCATCAAGGTCCGCTCGTATCGTGCTCACTAAGTGGTGCACGGCAGGGAAGCTTTCAATATCGAAGAGCTTTGGTACATGCACTGTGCCCGGTTTTGCTACTCGGCCAATGTCATTACGAAGTAGGTCGACGATCATCAAGTTTTCCGCCTGATCTTTATCGGCGCTTGCTAGGTCTTGCGCGTTGGCATTATCAATCATCGGGTCCTCAGAACGAGGTCGTGTGCCTTTGATTGGCTTGGTTTCAATGACGTTGTCTTTGAGTTCTAAGAAACGCTCTGGCGAAACACTGATGATTGCGCAGTCGGCCAAACGGATAAAACCCGAAAAGGGCGCTGAGTTGTACTGTTCTAACTTGTCATAAGCCAGCCATTCACTACCTTGGTATTGGGCATTGAAGCGCTGAGCTAAGTTAATCTGATAGCAGTCCCCGGATAACAGGTACTCTTGAACACTATCGAACTTAGTGGCGTAGCTCTCTTCGCTCATATTGGATTGCCACGGTGTGGTTAACCCAAAGGGCGCATGTGATAGGTGTGATTGAGCCATCTGCTGCATTAGCCAATCATGATGTTCATCGATATTGCTACCGACAATACACGCCGTTTTCAATTGGTGGTCAACGATAACAGCCCATTCATACAAGCCAACTGCCATGTCAGGTGCTTCAATATCACGCTTTGCGAGTGATGGAAGTGTCTCGACTCTGCGCCCTAAATCATAGCTAAAATAGCCTAAAGCGCCGCCAACGAATGGCAACTGAGTGTGCTCTTTAGTCGCAGGCAATAATTGTTGCTGATATTGGTCGAGTAGTTCGAAAGGATCAGAGTCTGAAACCTCGCACGTCTCATTAACATTAACGGTCGTTTCTGCACCGATTGTCTCGAAGGTGGCGATGGGTTGAGCAACTAAAATATCGTATCGACTATCAACGTGGCTTTCTGAAGCGGAGCGTAATAGCATTGCCCACGGCAGGTTTTCAATATGAGAAAACAGCTGTTTAGCTAAAGTTGATTGATATTCAAGCGGCTTGATTTGGATAGAGCGAAATTCGTTGTTATTCATTTGTTTAATTTGTGACAAAGAGTTCGATCACTGCATGGCGTGTGAGAGGAAGCAAGAGTATCATAAATTGAAAATAAAATGGGTTCTTGATTAGAACGGAGTAATCCAAGTGGTTTAGTTTAAAGCTATGCAAGCGATTGCTAAAGCAACTAAATACAGCTCAACACAATAAAAAGCTAAACCACCTAATTCGATTTGGCACATATAGTCAAACTGTGAACCCACATGGAACCAGAACAATAAAGAGGCATGCAATGACGGTTATTCGTAAGCAAGATGTGATCAGCAGTGTCGCTGACGCACTTCAGTACATTTCTTATTATCACCCTTTAGACTTTGTCCAAGCCCTAGAAAAAGCGTACGAGAAAGAAGAGAGCCAAGCAGCTAAAGATGCGATCGCTCAGATTCTTATCAACTCGCGCATGTCTGCGGAAGGCCATCGTCCAATTTGTCAGGATACGGGTATTGTTACTTGTTTCGTGAACATCGGTATGGATGTTAGGTGGGAAACGGATCAAACAGTACAACAGATGGTTGATGAAGGCGTTCGTCAAGCTTACAACAACCCAGATAACCCATTGCGTGCATCTGTCCTAATGGACCCTGCAGGTAAGCGTATTAATACCAAAGACAACACACCAGCGGTTGTCCACATTAATATGATTCCAGGCAACAAAGTTGAAATTCAAATCGCGGCTAAGGGCGGCGGTTCTGAGAACAAAACCAAGATGGTTATGTTGAACCCTTCTGATGATATTGCAGAATGGGTAGAGAAGACGTTACCAACAATGGGTGCAGGCTGGTGTCCACCGGGTATGCTAGGTATAGGCATCGGCGGTACGGCTGAGAAAGCAGCTGTGCTAGCGAAAGAATCTTTGATGGAACACATCGATATCCAAGAGCTTATCGAGAAAGGTCCTGAGAACGCAGAAGAAGAGCTTCGTTTAGACATCTTCAACCGTGTAAACAAGCTTGGCATTGGTGCACAAGGTCTTGGCGGTCTCACTACTGTGGTTGATGTAAAAATCAAAACAGCACCAACTCATGCTGCTTCTAAGCCTGTATGTTTGATCCCGAACTGTGCAGCAACGCGTCACGTTCACTTCACACTAGATGGCAGCGGCCCAGCAGAGCTAACGCCACCTAAGTTAGAAGAGTGGCCAGACATCACTTGGGAAGCGGGCGCAAATACACGTCGTGTTAACCTTGATGAAGTGACTAAAGAAGACGTACAAGAGTGGAAGACCGGCGAAACGGTTCTTCTGTCAGGTAAGATCTTAACCGGTCGTGATGCTGCTCATAAACGTATTCAAGGCATGCTAGAAAGCGGCGAAGGCTTACCAGCCGGCGTTGATTTCAAAGGCAAGTTCATTTACTACGTGGGTCCTGTTGATGCTGTAGGTGATGAAGCGGTAGGTCCTGCGGGCCCAACAACTTCAACACGTATGGATAAGTTCACTGACATGATGCTGAACGAAACTGGCATTATGGGCATGATCGGTAAAGCGGAACGTGGCCCTGCAACGGTTGAATCAATCAAAGAGCACAAAGCGGTTTACCTAATGGCGGTTGGTGGTGCAGCTTATTTAGTCGCAAAAGCAATTAAAAAAGCACGCGTTGTTGCGTTTGAAGATCTCGGTATGGAAGCGATTTACGAGTTTGAAGTTGAAGATATGCCTGTAACGGTAGCGGTTGACTCTAACGGCGTGAACGCACACCAGATCGGCCCTGACACGTGGAAAGTGAAGATTGCTGAAGCTGAGAAAGCGTAATTAATCGACGCCAAAAAATCGTAATTGTCGCTAACTTCAGCGTTTGAATTGCAATTTTTGACAGAAAGTTAAAGACAAAAGTGCAGCATTATCTGCACTTTTGTCTTATTATCAATGATATAGTGATAAACACATAGTTTGATATAAGAACATAGGAGAGAGGAATGCCTCGTTTTATTCAGATCCTACAGATTATCTTGGCAGTGGTGATTGGTGCTTTTGTTGGCTACGACCTGATCTTGAAAGGGATCAGTATCTTTGATAATAAATACGTGACGATTACATGTGCGCTTTGGCTAATTGCAGAGATTGCACTGTTTGTTATCTACAAGTTGATTGAAGACGATTAGACGTCGGATATCGTGCAAAAATTCTAAAGCCCCTGATTATGAATGTAGTCAGGGGCTTTTATTCATCTAGCATTAAGAATGTGTATTGCATACTCATCAACATAAGCAAAAGCATACAAACTATCCCAACGGGGAAAGAACATAGGCTTGCCTTTCTATTATCATAACCAGCTAGCCTAACTATCACGGAGTCGTTCAAATGAAACACCTAACTCAAGAAATGAGTGACTTTATAAGCAGAGGAACGGATTCTCATATTCGAGTAGCGGTCACGGGGCTCTCTCGTGCGGGTAAGACAGCATTCATTACTTCGCTGGTTAATCAGCTTCTTCATACGTCTACCCACAAAAACTTGCCACTGCTTGCATCTGCGAGAGATGGAAGAATTATTGGCGCAAAGCGCATCCCGCAACACAACATGATGATTCCACGCTTCTCTTATGATGAAGCGATGGAGTCGTTGAATGCACAGCCACCAGAATGGCCAGTGCCAACGCGTGATGTCAGTGAGATTCGTCTAGCAATCAAATATAAGCCTGCGAAGGGCGCGAAAAAGCTACTGAGTAAAAACAGCACCCTTTATCTCGATATTGTCGATTATCCAGGTGAATGGCTGCTTGATTTGCCGTTACTGGATATGGACTTCGATACCTGGAGCCAATCTCAGTTTGCCGCATTGAAAGGCGACAGAGAAACTTACTCGCAACAGTGGAACGCCATGCGTGGTGATATCGATTTGCTAGCAGAAGCGGACGAAAAGAAACTGGTCGCGATTGCCGATAGCTACACTCAGTACCTTCATACTTGTAAAAGTAACGGGCTGCATTGGGTACAACCGGGTCGATTCGTATTACCCGGTGAGCTTGAAGGCGCGCCTGTGTTGCAATTCTTCCCGTGCATCGCACCTGAGGGTAAGTTCTCAAAAACAAGTAACTATGCGGTACTGAAAGCGCGTTATGAAGAGTATCAACAGAAGGTCGTCAAAGCGTTCTACAAGAATCACTTCGCGACGTTCGACAGACAAATCGTGCTAGTGGATTGCTTACAGCCACTTAATGCGGGCTATGACTCTTTCATGGACATGCGTGGCGCGTTAGAACAGTTACTTAAGAGCTTTAAGTACGGTCGAAGCAATATCTTAAGACGTTTATTCGCGCCGAAGATCGACAAGATCTTGTTTGCAGCCACAAAAGCTGACCACGTGACACCGGATCAACATCCGAACTTGGTGTCACTGTTACAACAGATGGTGCATCCAGCTTGGCAGCAGGCGGCGTTTGAACACATCGACATGAGTTGTATGAGTATCGCGTCTATTCAAGCGACCAGCGCGGGTTATATCTCGTCGGGTTCAGACAATGTTCCGGCGTTGCAAGGTGTGACTTTGGATAATGTCCCTCAAACCATGTATCCGGGAGAGGTGCCGCGTAAGTTGCCTAATAAACAGTATTGGGAAACCAACCAGTTTGATTTCACGAGCTTTAGACCGATGGAGCAACATTCCGATGAGCCTTGCCAACATCTAAGAGTCGACAAGGTTTTAGAGTATCTCATTGGCGACAAGTTGAAGTAATTGAGGCAATCAAAATGAGTGAATTAAAAACAAAGCAGGTCTTTAATGAACCGTTGAAGACCTCTTTTGATGAGCAAGACAAGAGTGACGTTGGCCCGGATTTAGGCGCTCAACAACTGTTCACAGAGCAAGAGAAATTTGTCCCTGTCGCACCGCAAGTGAAAGCTGATCTTGATGGTGAAGCTGAGCAGCAATTGGAACAAGTGATTCGACCGAGCAAAAAGAAGAAGTGGTTTGGAACGGGTTTATTGGTCGCTTTCTCTGGCCTAGTTGGATGGCAGGCAATTGATTCGGTCATTACCGCGATTCAATCGGCTGACTGGCTGGCGTTAGGTTGGGCAGGCTTCATTGCTGCCATTGCTTCATTGGGTTTAGGCGCAATAGGCAAAGAGCTGTGGAAACTGCGTTCACTTAAAGATCACTTTAGTGTGCAAGAGCAGAGTGAAGAGCTACTCCAAAGTCAAAGTGTCGGCAAGGGCAAAGCGTTCTGTGAAAACATCGCCAAGCAAGGTGGCATTATCGCTGAGTCTCCTTCGTACGATAAGTGGCGAAACAGCATTAACCCAGCACACAGTGATGCAGAAGTGTTGGATATGTACGATGCGTTAGTCGTGAGTCAACAAGACAAAGTAGCGACTCAAATCGTCACTAAGTTTTCGACCGAATCGGCGGCTTTGGTCGCGGTGAGTCCATTGGCGGCGGCTGATATGTTGTTGGTGGCTTGGCGGAATTTCACCATGATAGACAAGCTTGCTGATGTGTATGGCATTGAGCTTGGCTACTGGTCTCGCATTAAGCTATTTAAACTGGTGTTAATCAACATGGCCGCTGCAGGAGCAAGTGAGCTCGCGATTGATGCAAGTATGGATCTCGTCTCGATGGATCTTGCAGGCAAAGTCTCAGCTCGAGCAGGGCAGGGGCTAGGTGTCGGTATCCTTACTGCAAGACTGGGCTTAAAAGCCATGACATTGCTGCGTCCTATGCCTTGGCATAACGAACGAAAAGTAAAACTGGCAGACCTCCGCAAAGCCGTCCTTTCTGAAATAAAGCGTATCACTCTTAAATAAAGCATTTGAAGCTCAATAGTTTGAGAAGAAGAGTAAACATATGTTTACTCTTCTTCTTGACTGAACTCAGAGCTTAATCCACACTACTGTCAACTTATCCTGACACCTATAATAGGACTATTTGTGCGTCTTGAAGTATTGTGTGAAGACAGACTCGGCTTAACGCGTGAGTTGCTCGATATCTTGGCCTCAAAAAGCATTGATTTAAGAGGAATCGAAATTGATGTTAAAGGTATTATTTATCTAAACTGCCCTGATATTGATTTTGATGCTTTTAGTGAACTTATGGCTGAAATTCGCCGAATTTCAGGTGTGAAGGATGTACGTAAAATCCAATTTATGCCAAGCGAAAGGCATAACACAGAGCTGATTGCTCTGCTGGCAAACCTACCTGATCCTGTTATTGCGATTGACCTTAAAGGCTTAGTCGATATGGCTAACCACGCTGCATTGAACCTTTTTAATAAGCAAGAAGACGCAGTCATCGGTGAACCGCTAGCGACGTTTGTTCCTAGCTTTAACTTTGCTCGCTGGATCGAAGGCGATGTAACGCGTCATCGTGAAGTTGTCGTGTTAGATGGTTTAGATTTCTCTATTGAGATCCTGCCGATTTACCTTGGTGGTGATGTCAACGAAGCGGTACTGGCAAGCGCAGTAATGACGATTCGCTCTTGTAATCAAGAGATGAACTCGCCAGATTCAATCCCAGAACAGAACAACCTAGGTTTCGAACACTTTGTTGGTGTCTCTAATCGCCATAAAGCCTTGATCAGCCAAGCTAAGAAATTGGCTATGCTGGATCAGCCTCTATTAATTGAAGGCGATACAGGGACAGGCAAAGAGATGTTGGCAAAAGCGTGTCATAACCGTTCAAATCGATCGTCTTTCCCATTCTTGATTCTAAGCTGTGCATCGATGCCTGATGACGTAGCGGAAACGGAATTGTTTGGTCATGCGCCGGGTTCATTCAACCATGAGCAAGGTCATAAAGGTATTTTCGAACAAGCGAATGGCGGTACCGTATTTTTAGATGAAATTGGCGAGATGAGCCCGCATCTACAAATCAAGCTGCTGCGTTTCCTACAAGATGGTTCATTCCGTCGTGTTGGTGAAGAAGAAGAGATGCACGCTGATGTTCGTATTATTGCATCAACGCGCCACCGTCTTTCTGAATTAGCCGACTCGGGTTCGTTCCGTGAAGATTTGTTTTACCGCTTGAATGTACTGACTCTGTCTATCCCTGCATTGCGTGAACGCTCAAACGACGTAGCGCCACTGTTGGAACTGTTCGTTGCAAAGTACGCGCAGCAGTTAGGTATGTTAAAACCAAAACTGACTCAAGAGTTAGTCGACCAGCTTGGTAATTACCAATGGCCGGGCAACATTCGTCAGTTAGACAACATGGTTCTACGCGCACTAACAGAGTTGGATTCAGACACGCTAACGGTTGAGCAATTCCACTTGCCACAGCTTGAAACAATGACGGCTGGAATGGCGAACCTGAGCTTAGACGGCTCGCTCGATGAGATCATGAAAGACTATGAATCTCAGATTCTAGAGAAGCTTTATCAGTCTTTCCCATCAAGCCGTAAGCTAGCAAAACGTTTGAATGTTTCTCATACCTCAATTGCGAATAAGCTTCGTGATTACGGTATCAGAAAGAACTGATCGAATAAGAACAAGATTATGGAAGATTTGAGTACACCAGAGCGCATTTATAAGCATGATGGTAATCTGATTCTACGCACGGCTGAAATCGATGATGCTGGCATGATCAGCGAGTACTTTCAGGTTAACAGAGAGTATCTGAAACCTTGGGAACCGATTCGCGAAGACGCGTTCTTTGATAGAGCGAGTTGGGCGCAGCGACTGATCAAGTTAAACGAGCTTCATAAAATGGGGCTAGGCTATTACTGTTTACTGATTAACGCTGACTCTAATGAAATGTTAGGCACCATATCGTTCAGTAATTTGTCTCGTTTCCCGTTCTACGCTTGTAATGTCGGTTACTCATTGGCGCAAAGTGCACAGGGCCACGGTTACATGCGCAGAGGTTTGAACATGGCCAAAGACTACATGTTTGATGTGCAGAACATGCACCGCTTAATGGCGGGCTACATGCCTCACAACGAACGCAGTGCTGGCGTATTAGAACATCTTGGTTTTGTCCGAGAAGGTTTTGCTAAAGACTACCTACAGATTAACGGTAAATGGGAAGACCATATACTGACGGCATTAGTTAACCCAAACTGGGAAGATAGACGCGCTGTATAGAGATCAATAGTCATTAGGCGTAAGTACCAATTAAGCGTAAATACAGATTTAGAGGCAGTGACGACATAGATAAAATGAAACCGTCACTGCATCAAAAAGAACAGATAGGCATGGTAAATCCATCAGCCTGAGAAGATATTTGAGGAATTTTGATGTCATACACAACTTTGGACGAATACCAAAGAAAATGGATTTTCACACACCAGTCAATGCCGCTGCCGGCAGAGGACTTGGAAAAGATTAAGCCAATGACACAGGCGAGAGCTTCTCAGTTCTGGAAAGAGAACGTGAGCCCTCAAAGCCCAGACGCAGAACGACTGAGCTCGCAAGACTGGCCAAGCAAAGCATCGAACTGGAATGAAGAGATCAGCTGGATGGCGCATTGGGAAGCGGATGAGCCTGAAATGCCAGAAGAGATTCTTAACTTTATTGATTGGCAAGATGACGTAACTGTTTATTTTTGTTATGAAAAGTACAATGTTCTTGAAACCAAATGGGCGATTTTCAAGAAGCATTGGAAGAACTTTTTGTTCTACGATGATGGCCCGATTTTAATCGGTCGTCGTCGTTCAGAAGCCCTTTGGTTTGCTACCAATGGCAAGGTGAAAATCGGTAACCGTGCTTAATCTCGGTGTGATTTAATCGAGTGAGTGTTGGTGTTTCGATCAACAGATAGAAAAACAAAAAGCGAGCATCGAGCTCGCTTTTTTTGTGCCTAATGATCTTCGAAGATCATGGGGAAAGACCCACTATTTGAGCCCAACTAAAGGTGACCATATCCACTCATTTAAAGCGAGTGAATTACGAAATTGAGATCGCTATCTCATTGGGTTAGTTGAAGTTTCATGGGGTTGAGCTATCTTTATATTACTGCCTTAGTGGAGGTGAAGTATTATGATTTGGGATACTCTCGAACGTGTAAATAAACTTCGCAAGGAAGCAATGGAGGATCCAGAGTTTTTGGATTCAGCAAAAATGCATGAGGAATGGCTTTTAAGCGAAACTCATAATCAATCGAACAAAGGAGCAAAAGAGAAGAAACCGAAAAAACTATCTGACATTTATGAAAATACGGATTTTCCTATCAACCCAATTGGAACCAAACATTAACAATGATGAACTGCAACACGGCTAAGGCTCTTAACCAAAAAGCTATAAGTCGATTACACATACCAGCCTTAAGCCACCAATAAAAAAGCCACTTTCAACGAATCGAAAGTGGCTTTTTCTTTTCTTGCTAGCTTCTTTACCATTAGCAACGAAAGCTAATCGTTTTCAAACCTAGTTATTGATTAGGCTTAATCCGCTTGGTAACGCATCACCAAACACACGCTTAGATTCACTCTCAGAAAGCTCAGTCACTTCACTCACTAGTGTTAACCATGAGTCAGGTACCTTGCTTTGCTTAAGCTTCTCAATCACTTGATTGCGATAGTCGTCAGAGATATCAAACTGACGGTCACCGGTTTTTCGACAAATCATCACCGCTGCGAAGGCGATCATCTGCTCTTTCTGCCAGTTCTGTTCAAGCAGTTTTGGTAACCACTGTTCAGCTTGCTCTCTAGGAATTACGCTGTGTTGGCTGCCATACAAAGGCGTTCTTGATGCTAATCGTCCTAGCGCCCACCAGTGAGCCTGTTCAAATTGGTTATGGTTGATCGCTTTGCTTAAGAACCAACTTGCCAGCAGCACTTTGTCTTCAACCTCAAGTTGCTCAAGTGACGCCGCTAAACGGACCATGGCTTCATAACCATTATCTTGCGCATCTTTGGCTGTCTTAGGGTTCTTCATTGCACCTGGGTGAAGGTATTTAGCGATGTCAGCCAAGATACTCTCTTGCTGCTCTTGGTTTAGCCCACCAGCGACACGACGCCAGAATACCCACCAGTCTGTCCAGCCTTGGTGGTTCTTGAACTGAATGTTCTGTTGGTAAAGGCCCCAAATCTGTTCGATACGCCATGAGTCAGTCGGATCGCCAAAGCCAGGACGTAGCGAGTATCCCGCCAAACGTAGCCAGTTCTTCTCGTGTGCTTCTGAGCGGCGACGACGTTTACGACCTAATGAGAAGGTATCAAATAGATGACGAAGGGTCGTGAAGTCCCATTCATCGCGTTTACCTAGTCGCTTCTCAAGATCTTTCGATAGTGTTTTGATCTCTTTCGATTCAGCACTCTTCTTGTTGCCGCTGTACAGGCGAGAAATCAACTCCTTACACTCTTCCAATCTTGGGTGAAGCGCGGAGGTATCAGATTCATCGCCTTGCTTGTTTCTTACTTCAAACTCAAGCAACCAACGCTTAGAGTCATCTTCTATACTCACACACTCCATTTTCAATGTGCCGACTTCGGTTAACTGACAAGCGAGCAGTACTTCGACGCGTTCTTTTTGGTTGGCTTGAAGCTCTGCAGTACCAGACCCTTCCAGCGTAGAAATATAAGGTGGAAGAGGGGAGAACAAGTCGGCATCCACATTGACCATCACACCGTTTTGAATGGCGGTGTCATGAGCAATTTGATCGTGTGTTGAAGTCAGAAGATTAAATCGTACTGGCTCACCTAAAGTCAGCGAGAAACGACGGCTGTTCAAGCGTATCTCTTGGCCTTCTTCGGTTCCTTTGGCAAGCAGACAAAGCGCTTTACCCATCTTGTTTTTCTCTTGCAGATGCAAGAAGTAAGAACGGGCAGCACCGCCACCGATTTTCAGCTGTGCACCGCGGCGTGCTTTACCAAAGGCAACCGCGCCAAGGGCAACAGACCAATCTGGATGAGGGTTATCAAGTACTGTGATAGGAGAACCGTTCCAGTTGCCCAGTAGCTGAGTAATTCGCTCTGTTACCAGTTCACTGTTAAACACACCACCATTGAGCAGCACGCCAACTGGAATTGCAGGTTTGGTGTCATCGAACTCAATAGAGTCTGAGTTTTCCAATGCGGCTTTAGACACTTGTTGGTGCGTTGCTAGGAATTCTGCAACGTGCTTACTCACCGCAGGGTCAGCCACGTAAGGCAGACCAAACTCAACCACAGCACTGCGGCGTTTGTCGGGTGTTTCAGTAAACTCAGAAAGCGGGAAGAAACCTTCCAATGCGATTTGATGGACTTCTTGTTTAGTTAAACCAATACTCTTAGTACCGCCAAGCAGTTTTGAACCGCTGCCCAGCATGGTGATCTTTACATCATCGGGCGCATTGGCAGAAAGCAGGCTCTCTTTTGCGGCGCGAGTCTGTTGAATCAGTTTGGTTAGGCTAGAGGCATTCAGCTTTTTGTTTTGATTGAAGCGTTGCTCTGCAAGGTGGGCAAGGGCTAAATCGAGGTTATCACCACCAAGCATCAAGTGTTCACCAACACCAATACGGTCGAGTGCGAGCTCGTTATTACCGTCGCTGTTCGCATCGAATTTGGCTTCAATTAAGCTTAAATCGGTGGTACCACCTCCAACATCACACACTAGAATCAGTGGGATTTGTTGAAGTTCATCTGCTGCGGTTTGTTGGTGACGGGCATACCAGTCATAACAAACGGCTTGCGGCTCTTCGAGTAATAGAATCTTACCTAAGCCCGCCAGTTCTGCGGCTTCGAGTGTTAGCTTGCGTGCTGTCTCATCGAAGGAAGCAGGAACGGTAACCACAACATCTTGGTCTTCAAGCTTGTTGCTCGGGTTACGGTAGTTCCATGCTTGGCGAATGTGGTTGAGGTAGCTTGCACTCGCCACAACTGGCGAGACTTTATCGACATCTGCTGCGCCTGCCCAAGGCAGAATGTCGGAGTTACGATCCACCGCTTGGTGTGACAGCCAACTCTTAGCACTCGATACTTGGCGGCCTTCAACCTTAGCGCCTAATTCACGTGCCCATTCACCGACGATAACGTTCTTAATATCGCCTTCAACGGGGCTTGGTTCCCACGGCATTGTCAGGTCAGAAGGGGATATTTGACCTTGTGCTGGGTGGTAACGAAAGGATGGGAGTAAGGGCTTGCGAACCACTTCACCGGGGCCGATGAGTTGGTCAATATCGAAAAGAGAAACGGGAGCATGTTGTAGGTCGTCGTTGATTTCACAGTAAGCGACAACCGTATTGGTTGTACCTAAGTCAATGCCGACTAAAAAACGAGGAGTTGCCATACAAAACCTTATTCTTCCAGAGTGATGACCAGTTTTTTGATAGCTTTGGTCTTATTGTTGTTATTCGTAAACGTCATTCCTGAGAAACAGGCAGGACTAGATTGAGAAATGCATTGATAAAGTAACGGCACCCGCTAAGGTGCCGTTGATTCATTATGCTTGTTCGTTTGAGTCGTTATTCGAGTCTTCACGAACATCGAACTCAACGTGCCACTTCTGACCGTTGTCAGTAGCAATCGCTTCTAGGTGTAAGGTGCCTAGCTCAGTAACGCGAGAAGCCAAAGTCACTGGAACCACTTCACCTTCGCGACGGCCTTCAGAAACCGGCAATGTCACTTGGATTTCAGGAAGCTCATCAAGCTCTTCAGGCGCCCAGTGATCAAGGTGCGTACCCGCTTCATCTTCACGACGAATGGTTGAACCGAAGAACTGGAAGTGTACTGGCTGACCAATCACTAGACCGAATTCTTGGCTAGGTACTTGTACGCTTGAACCTTCTTCCATACCAAATGGTGCAACACACAAAGCTTCCATCGGAGGAGCCATACCTGGGATAGCTGGCATCGCGCTTTCAATTCCTACGTAGTAAGAAGATGCGATACCACCACGGATACGAACGCCTTGGCCACGACGAACTGCGCCGTAGTAAGAAGCGCCACTTGCAACCGCTAGGTCTAAGTCTAAACCTGAAAGTTGTTTAGCAAATTCAGCATCTGCATTAATTAGCCATTCATTGATCGTGTCTGAAAGACGATCAGCAAGTAGGTTAGATTTTAGAACACCACCATTGAACAGTACCGCTGTTGGTTTGATGAAGTCTGCCGCTGGCGCTTCTGACCCTTGCGCTTCTGTACCGGGCATACCGGGCATGTTTGCAAACGGGTTGAAATCTTGCTGAGCGGTTTCACTATTTCCAGAAAGCGCGTTCGCTTGCTTAGAAAGGAATGCAGCAATGTGACGAGTAATACCTGCGTCTTGAGCGTAAGGCAGACCCATTTGAGTCAGTGCGCCACGCGTCTTTTGTACTGGGTGCTCAGTCACCGCTACTTTCGGGAAGAAGCCATCAACCAATGTTTGTTGTACTTCTTGCTGAGTTAGATCTGTTTTCAGTGTTGCGCCCAGTAGTTTAGAACCACGGCTTGGAACAACGATTGGCACAGATTGAAGCTCAGCATCGTTAAGCAGTGCTTCTTTCGCATCACGACACGCGTGAGTCATTGCTTGAACCTGCCAAGGAGCCAGTTCTTTACCTTCTTGAGCCAGTTTCATCTTCAGACGGTAAGCCAGAGCTAAGTCCATGTTGTCGCCGCCCAGTAGGATATGTTCACCTACAGCGATACGGTTCAGGCTTAAGTTGCCTTCATCTTGTGTTACTTCAACTAACGAAAGGTCAGTCGTACCACCGCCGATATCGACAACAAGAACGATGTCACCAACGTTCACTTCATCACGCCATGTGTCGTTGCTGTTATCAATCCAGCTATACAGTGCTGCTTGAGGTTCTTCAAGAAGTGTCAGGTGAGTGAAGCCAACATTACGCGCAGCTTCTGCTGTTAGGTCACGAGCCGCAGGATCAAACGAAGCAGGAACCGTGATCGTTACATCTTGGTCTGCCAGTTTGTGTTCTGGGTTAGCGTGGTTCCAAGCATCTTTAAGGTGCTCAAGGTACAACTCAGTGGTCTTAAGCGGAGATACCTTTTCAACTTCTTCAGGGCTGCCTGCAGGAAGGAACGCATCACGACGGTTCACACCACCGTGGCATAGCCAAGATTTTGCACTTGCTACCAAACGGATAGGGGTTTTCGAACCTAGGTTACGAGCAATCGCACCGACTAGCGCTTTTGGCTCAGAAGACCAAGGAAGAACGCGAGATCCCGCATTCATTTCATGTTCGTGCGGCTGGTATAGGAACGAGCCAAGTTGGCTGCGAGTTTCTACTGTACCTGGAGCCGTCAATTGAGGGATTGGCATCACCTCAACGCGAGCGTCTTCATTGCTTGTGTCGATGAAAGACAAAACGCAGTGTGTGGTACCTAAATCGATACCAACACTGAACTTAGGCGCTTGCTCTTGTGAATGCATCTGCGGCGTATGTTCTTGAGAAGAAGACTCGTGCGATGATGGCTGAGTTTGGTGTTCCATTATAGCTCTACCTCTGCCGGTGCAATTACAGATGCATCGTAGTTTTCAGCAAGCTTAGGCAGGTTCATGTCAGTTGCTTTCCAACCTTTGTGAACCAATGTGCCGTTGAATGGTGCATTGCCCGTTACGTTGCCTGTTAGGCGAATTTCTTGAGGATTGAAACCTTCAGCGATAGTGATACGTGTTTCTTCATCTTCAGTGCGGATGTGAGACAGCGTTACGTAATCGGCTAATACTTTTTGACCGCCAGTGTGAATAACACGAGCAGCTGCGCCAACTTCTTCATCAGAGAATGACGTTAGGTCTTCTTTTAGGAAGTCAATTAAACGAGCTTCTTGCTGCATGATAGACAGTAGCTGCATTGCAGAATCTGTTGGTGCTGTTGCCAGCTTAGATTCAACTTCTACTACTTTTTCGATCACACGTTCAACTTCAACAACTTTCTCTACTTCGACAATTTTCTCAACTGGCTTTTCAACTTCAACGATCTTTTCTACTGGTTTTTCTACGACTTTCTCAACCACTTTGGTTTTACGAGAAACGGCAATTAGCAGTAGTAAAACGCTTGATGCAGTTAGGCCTGCGTGAAGCATATCAAACGTTTGTGGGATTAGGTTCAAATCAACGATCATAGTGATTTCTCTTTAAAATTGATTTAACGGTATATTCGTCGGTTTAAAGGAATATACAGGTTGGAAAGAAACTCAGTGGCATAAGGCCGAAATGGTCACTTTCAAGCTATAAATATGGGTGGATACTAGCATATTCAAGGCTTAAGGGCTTTATTTAATGTTTTCAATAAACTGGCTTTTTGGTGAGTTAGCTTGAAAGTTAATCGAGATTTGTTGGTTTATTAGCCGCAAATGTCCATGGGTTGTAAATAGTGTTAGTTTTATCCCATTGTGAGAGTCAAAGATAAATAGAGCCTAGCATTCCGGCAGTGTATACTTTCGACTCAAAATAACATCATATGGGAAGCTGTATGCCCCACACTACCGACCCTATAACAGGGTTGAAGAAACGAACTTTGCCGTTAGTTGTCTTTTTTGCCACATTTTTGATGACGGTGTTGTGTTTTGTTTTGGTTGCGGCGAATCAAAATAGGTCTTTGAATGAGAATCTGGATAGCTTTGCTCAGCATCAAACGCTCAGTTTAAAAGCGTTTATTGATAACGATGTCGCTTATATCGGTTCCGGTGCGAATTTTTTCTATTCGAATGATGTCGATAGTCGGGATCGATTTGATCGTTTTGCTCAGCAAACGATTAACGGTTCGAAAAGCCTGATCGGATTGCAGTGGATGCAAAAAGTGGCGGTACAAGATATCGCCGCGCACACCGCCAAAATGAAAGCTCAATACCCATCCTATAGAATGTTTACTATCCCTAAACATGGGCCAAAAACTTATGGTTATGTCTTGGATGGCGAGCCCGTATTTATCGCGACAGATATTTATCCGAATGATCCAGTGAACAACGGTGTTTTGGGTTTTTACTCTTCTCGTGAGCGGTTTAATCTGGTCATTGATAACATTAAAAAAACACGTGAAGCGAATATTTCAGACAAAGTTCGTCTGTTGCAAGACGGTTTAGACAGCAACACACCTAAGAGCGGAATGTTGGTCTACCACCCTGTGTTTGATGGTCAAACGGACAATTTGTTAGGGGTTGTGATTGGTGTTGTTCGTACCACATACTATTTTGAGAAACTTCTGGCGTCTACTGTCGGCGATATGGACGTTTATGTGCGTGTTACCGATAGCGGTTTTGAAGCTGAAGATGCCCCGATAATGTTCGAAACCAATGGTTATGAAGCGGTAACTGGGCAGCACATTACAAAGACGATTACATTAACTAACCGTGAATGGATTATCGACTTCAAGATAGATGCATGTATTTCATTTAATGGTTACTTAGTGTTGGCGGGAATCGGCATAGTTGGTACCACTATCTCATTACTGCTCGCTTATATTGTGAACCTGCAAATTCGAGAGAAAGAGCGCTTGTATCGAATGATTGATGAAAGAACAGAAGAACTTCGCTTTCTTGCCAATCATGACAGTTTAACGGAAATTTATAATCGCCGAGCTTTTAATAAGATGCTTGGTCAATCGATACAAAGCGATAAGCCGTTTAGCTTAATAGTGTTTGATGTTGATAAGTTTAAAGAGATCAATGATAAGTTTGGGCACCCAGCCGGTGATGCGTTACTTATTCATGTGATTAAGGTTATCTCAGTGAGCTTGAAGTCTGGAGATAACCTATTCCGGATGGGAGGGGATGAGTTCGGTATCATTTCGAGCATCACTGAACATGACTCATTGTCTCGCTATTTAGAATGTATTTTAGATACGGTGAGTGAGTCTTATTGCGAGCATTCTGGCCAGCTATTGAGTTGCACTCTAAGCATCGGGGCTACCATCCGCACTAATGAAGACATTGAAGCGCTCCTTCAAAAAACTGACAGCATGTTATACCTAAGTAAGTCAAATGGCCGAAATCGAGTCACAATTGCAGGCTAAATGAGCACTTGATGCAACTGGGGTCGAGTTCTTTATTAGGCTCATGTACAATTTCACGAAATTTTTGACGAGAGAATTAGGCGACGTATGAATCACAATCGAGTGGTGTGTTTCGATTTGGAAATGTGCTGTTGGAGCGAAGACGGTGTAGGAACAACAGGGGAGATCATTGAAATTGGTCTTGCTGAGATCGATCTTGTATCTGGAACCATCGTGAAGCGCGCGCAATATTACGTTAAGCCCGAAAAAGACGAAGTCTCTCTATTTTGCGCCGAGTTAACGGGCATTACCCCTCGTAAAATCGAAAAGCAGGGTCGCCCATTAGAGTCTGTTATCAAGTCGATGATTAAGAACTTCGGTGGCCCAAAGAAAATCTATGCAGCGTGGGGACGCGACGATCTTATCTTACACAAAGAGTGTATTGAGAAAGGCATTGAACCTCCGTTCAGCGAGTTCTTGAATATCGCCACGCTTTATCGAGTTCAGAATCGCTTGAAAGACAAACGCATTGGTCATCGCGCTGCTCAAGAAGCCAAAAATATTGAGTGGGAAGGTCGTCAGCACTCGGGTTATGTCGATGCTTATAATCTTGCGAAACTCACATTAACTATGTTGTAGCTAAATTTTTAGCTCCTCTCAGCCCTGTTTAGTCAGCTTTCAGTTTACCGATTCAAAAAAGCGACCGGTTTCTTAACCCGTCGCTTTTATTTCAGTTTCCAATTCATTATTTCAGGCACTAATTTTCGCCTAAAACACTTAACTTACTCTTGATGAAGTCACAGTGGTCGACGTAGAGCAGTTCTGCTGTTTTACGGATCACAGAATCTTCGATAGGGTCAATTTCCCCGTCGGCATGCGCTACTTCCCACATCGCTTTGATTAAGTCGATTCGCACTGGCTGAGATAGGTCTCTGAGTTGCGATGTAAAGTCATACAGCGATACTGATTGCTCTACTTTCGGCTCTGCTTGCGCGAGCAGTACCTTTGCTTGTTCTTCATCTAAATCCAGCAAACGCTGCAGAAGCTGTAGCTTAGCGACTCTTTCTGATTCATTGATCTGATGGTCGGCACCCGCGACTTCACACAACAAACTCGCGATGGCGATATTAGGTGATGTGCCTTGGTTTTTGCTTAGGTCCTGGCCTTCAATCAATTGTTTAAACATTGATGTGAGAGAATTGAACATAACGAGCTCCAGTTAAAATTTGTATCGAGTTCCGTAACGCTGATAGCTATCAACTATAACCATAAGCATAACTATTGGGTCTACAGAGTGTGATCGCAAGCGTCTTTACTAAAAACTGACATTACGGATACGCGAGCGATAAGGAGCATTTTATCAATCGGGCTCTGGGAAACGGGTAATTTTACCGTCGCCACTGAGTGTCGTGATCGATTGCGGTTTCCCATCAGTGTCTAGCCTCAATTCTCCAATCGCACTGCGGTTTGAAAGGCGATAGAAGGTCTGATTGTCAGGGCTTCGCTTTTCGATCTTCAAGCGTTTACGCTTAGTGAAGTAGTTCAAAACTGAGCGAGGGCTGTATAACAGGCGGTCCCATACATCGCAGAATTTAAGCAGCGGAGCAGGGAACTGATTTTTAATACCACTGCAGGTGATTTGATAGATGTTCGGGCTGTTGCGACGATACCTAAGCTTGATGTCATAAGCGAAGGAGTAATGAACATCGCCAGAAAGTACCACGAAGTTGGTCGGTGTTTTGGTATGGGTAAAGATGCTAATCAGCGTATTAGCACTGCCCGGATGCGCCATCCAGTTTTCAGCGTCAATCACTAATGGCTTGCCGATTGTGGTCGCCATCTTTTGCAGTGTTTCAATAAACTTCACGCCAAACATCGGTGCAGCAGAAACGATCACCACTTTATCTTGATTCATTAACTGATGTTGAAACTCAATCAAGGCTTCCCAGTCCATTAAACCTGAAGGCTTGTTCATGCGTGACTCTGAACGCCAACGACGCGTACGAGTATCCAACACAATGACTTTGGGTGAGGTATCTATTGTGTAATGCCACTCTTCAAAGCGACTTAACATCTCAATGAAGGCTTGATGCTTGTCTGGCTCGATGTTGCCAATAGAGTGAGTAGTCGCTGCATTGCCGGCTTCATTATGAGTTTGTTTACTAATGCGCGGTTGTTTAGTAATGAGCGGTTGAGCGACAAAAAGCTGTTTTGCTTGCTCGATAAACGTTTCATCGAAGCTCTCCGGTTTGTTACCCCAACCTTGACACATCCAGTAAGCCGCAAGGCCGTTACCAATGACTTGGGTCGCGAACTGGTTTTGGTCGACGGCATGCTCCCAACCCACGGTAAGGTTCCAATCATCCGTCACATCGTGATCATCGAAGATCATGTACGTTGGAATATGCGCGAACAGACGTTGCACTTGCGGTAAGCCAGCAATGAAATCATCCATGATGACGCTTTCATCACGCCATTGTTGCTGCTCAGTCGGTGTTAATTGGCGTCCACCTTGAGTGAAGTTATTCTCAATTAAACGCTCTCGATTGACGCATTGCCACAGTGTCGGAGACCAAACCAATAAGTACATCGCGATAAACTCAGACAGCGTGACCAAGTGGTTTTCACAATCGGTAGAGCTAAAAATCGGCACGCCACGGTTCGGGAATAACTTATCGAGCATGGATTCTGAAGCTGTGTGGTGCGGCAAATAGTGATGACGCTGGTATAAGTGGTATTCACTGTTATACAGAGCGTCACTGTTGTTGATTTGTTTAATTTGCGAGTCAGTCGGTAAGCTTTCGCCTACAAGGCCAAGCAGGTGAATCACTTGTTGAATAGCATCAAGTGTTGGGCCTGCCACATGGTCGGCGTAGATCTGATCGCCGCTCATCATCAGCATGTCGGGTCTTTCAGCGACGGTTTGATCGGCCATCTTGTTATCGGCTGCAACTAGGCTGTCTTTGCTTGGATGATGCGGGTTGCGGCAAGAGCCATGAAGAATGTAATCAGCTGAGGTCGATATCTTAAACTCAACGCGAGATTTACCGTTGTAAACAAGGTGAGGGGCGAGCTCTTTTAGTGAACCTGACTCTGTGTGAATGTCATATTCAAGCAGCGTATTAGTCGGAAACTCACCTTGTAAGCGAATTAGCGTTATCCACGCATGTGTACCGATTTGAATCGAATCATGTTCTTCAAGCGATGAGGTATAAAACGGCTGGTCTTGTGCTGCTTCAGAATCGTCTATTTCTTGAGTATGAAGCTCGGCTCTGCCTGTAAGAGGCGAGCTGGTGGCTAACCAAAGTACCACTTCAGTCGCGGTGGTTTTTCTTAAAATGGGTCCGGCGAGTAACAGGGGAAGAGATGATGTCGTAGAGGGTTTCAATACGGTACCTAAAATCGTTGGTGGCTAGTCGTCGTGGTGTTCTTTTGTTTCGAGCTTGTTCGTGTCTGGCTTTGTGGTTCCAAGCGTTGATGCTTCAAATTCTACTGAGTCAGATTCTGTTGATTATGCTCTGCAATCTCAGGCTCTGTCGTTTCAGATTCTGTTGATTCAAGAACTTCGATAACTTCTGAGCTAGAAAGTTCATGGCCCATTAGAAATATTGCCAATAGGGCATCGGCTTTGGTCTTGGTATCGGAAGGCTCGTCTAATAACAGTTCGAGCTTTTCTCGAATCATAGCAATCTCGTGCTCAACAAAGCCACGGCCTTCTTCATCCCCTTGATTGTCTTCAGGGGCATTATCGAATTCAAGAAATAGCATGTCACCGTCTAGGTTGGTATCCACCAAACGCTCAGGCAACCACGCCTCACCCATAACAATATCTGGATCGGAATCTTTGGGTAAGTGATCTATAATGTTTTGTAATTCGGAGACTTTCACAATACTTTCATTTAACCGAGAATATTCTACATTGTAACGGTCAATGCCGAGCAAACCTAAAAATAGTTAGCCGTCATGGTTAATAAATGTCTAATCAGTAAAACAATATTTTTTTCAAAGAGTAATTACACAAGAATGAAGCTCAAATATTTACCGACTCTTCCTTCATCTGGATTGGTTTTACTAGGTAGCGCTTTCCTAAGTGGCATTTTCGTAAGTGCTAATGCGTGGGCCGCTGAAGAGCAAGAGTGGGGCATCGCTGCAATGTTCCGTACAGCAAGCATCCCTTATGACACGTCTGGTGGCGACCAATCGGTCAGCTCATTCGTACCGATGCTGTTTTTCAAGAACGATTATGTGTTTATTGACGGTACTGAGATGGGGGCATACCTCTATCAAACTGACGATGAGAAGTGGTCTTTCAATGCTATCTCTCGCATGCGCTTTATTGATATTCCTGCATCTGAGCAGAACGCGATTGAAGGCGATACGGCGGACTTTGGTGCTCAACTGACCTACCAACTTGATGATTCTTGGTCTGTCGAGACGGAGTTAATGAGCGACAGTGAATACAACTTCCACGGTAACTTACGAGCTAAAGCCAAGTATGAAACTGGAGATTGGGAGTTTTACCCGAGCGCGACGCTGCGTTATAAAAGTGCTGATTTCAACAGTGAGTATTACTCCGCATCTAATGAAACCATTGGTGCTGGTGTTGACTTAAATGTTGGTGTTGAAACGCGTTACCATGTGGTTTCTAACTTGTACTTATTGGGTTCAACCAGTGTGACGCGATTGGACGATAACGCTTACGATTCTTCGATTGTTGAAGACCGTTATCAGGGGGAATTGTACCTTGGCTTTGGTTTCTTTAACGACAAAGAGAAAGCGCCAAAACCTAAACTGAGCAATGCGCCTTACTTACGTGTCGCACACGGCTGGGGAACGCCATCCAATATTGGCGACATCATGAAGTTCAATAGAGAAAAAGACGAATACAACAACCAGTTGACCTCGTTCTTCTATGGACACCCATTAACTGATGAGATCTTCGGCTTGCCATTGGATATCTATTTGACCCCAGGTATTGCCCACCACTGGAGCTCAGACGTTCAATCAAGCAGCACCGAATACATCATCGCAATCAAAGCGTATTACACCTTTGATTGGCCAACTCAGTGGCGTGTTGGTGTGGCAGAAGGTATGTCTTACATCGATTCGATTACCTACATCGAAGGCTCTGAGATGGACCGTAAAGGTTACACCGCAAGCCATCTATTGAACTACTTAGACTTCTCATTCGATGTCAACGTTGGCGACTTGATTGGTAAGAATGACTTGAACAACTTATGGTTCGGTTATTCATTGCATCACCGTTCTGCAATCTTTGAAAAATCCTCTCAGTATGGTCGTATCAAAGGCGGTAGTAACTACAACACGGTTTACTTCCAATATGAGTTTTAAGCGCAGTTTTTAACGTTAGCTTTAAACCAGAGTTGACTAAGTACGAATTACATTTGACCGCGCTTTCATAGCTCCTGCGAGTGTTAGCGAGATTAATCAGCCTGATAGCTAAAGGTTTTCCCTTTGCTGTCAGGCTTTTTTGTTTGAGACTTGTGATATAATCGCGCGAGTTTAATAAGTACAAGAATAGGACACGCTTTGACTTCGTCTCCGGAAAAAGCAGATAACAACAAGAATGCAGCACAGCCAAGTTCTTCACAGAGCAAAGCGAAACCAAACCAAGCTGCATCGAAAAAATCTGCTGAACAATCAGCGACAAACAACAAATCATCTCAGAATAGCCCAGCCTCTCTTCGTAAAGCGCTCAACGAATGTATGATACGCGATCGCTTCCGTTTGAGTAAGCGAATTGCTGGTGCGAGTAAAATTAAGAACGAACAAGCTAAGCACGCTGTCTTTGATGAGATTGCGTTAGACATTGCTAAGTCAATGATGACGGCAACTCAGCGCGCGGCACAGAAACCAACGATTGAATACCCAGAAATTCTCCCGGTTAGCCAAAAGCGCGAAGACATCGCGAAAGCCATCGCTGAAAACCAAGTGGTTATCGTGGCGGGTGAAACGGGTTCGGGTAAAACCACTCAGCTACCAAAAATCTGTTCTGAGCTTGGCCGCGGCCGCTTTGGCTTAATTGGTCACACTCAGCCCCGTCGTCTTGCGGCGCGTTCGGTTGCGAACCGTATTGCTGAAGAGATGGAAACACAGCTGGGTGAGTTCGTTGGTTATAAGGTTCGATTCAACGACCAGATTTCTGACAATACCCAAATCAAACTGATGACCGACGGTATTCTACTGGTGGAGATTCAACACGACCGTTTCTTAAATCAGTACGACACCATCATTATCGATGAAGCGCACGAACGTAGCCTGAACATCGATTTCATCATGGGTTACCTGAAAGAGTTACTGCCAAAGCGTCCTGATCTGAAAGTGATCATCACGTCGGCAACCATCGATCCAGAGCGTTTCTCTAAGCACTTTAACAATGCACCGATCATTGAAGTGTCTGGTCGTACTTACCCAGTTGATACGCGTTACCGCCCATTAGGTGGTGATGAAAGTGATTCAGACCGCGACCAAATCGAAGGCATCTTTGAAGCCGTTGATGAGCTGTGTGATGAAGGCCTTGGCGATATCTTGATCTTCATGAACGGTGAGCGAGAAATTCGTGATACCGCAGATGCATTAAGTAAACGCAACCTTCGTGATACCGAAATTGTCCCGCTTTACGCGCGTCTATCGGCGGGTGAGCAGAACCGTATCTTCCAGTCTCATACTGGTCGACGCATCGTTCTGGCAACCAACGTGGCAGAAACCTCGTTAACCGTTCCGGGCATCAAGTATGTTATCGACCCGGGTACGGCGCGTATTAGCCGCTACAGCTATCGTACTAAAGTACAACGTCTACCGATTGAGCCAGTGTCTCAAGCGAGTGCAAACCAGCGTAAAGGTCGTTGTGGTCGTGTTGCAGAAGGTATCTGTATTCGTTTGTACTCTGAGGAAGATTTCGAGTCACGCCCAGAGTTTACTGACCCAGAGATTCTTCGTACTAACCTAGCATCGGTTATCCTTCAGATGACAGCGCTAGGCCTAGGCGATATTCAAGCGTTCCCATTTGTTGAAGCGCCCGATAAGCGCAACATTCAAGACGGTGTAAGGCTGCTTGAAGAGCTTGGTGCGATCGCCACCGTTGAACCGTCAGCGAACAAAAACAAGAACCACGGCGACGACAAGAAGAAGCTAACCGCGATTGGTCGTAAGCTGGCAAAACTGCCTATCGATCCACGTTTAGCGCGTATGGTAATTGAAGCGCCACGTAACCGATGCCTACACGAAGTGATGGTGATCGCGTCTGCGTTGTCGATTCAAGATCCGCGTGAGCGTCCATCAGATAAGCAACAATCGTCTGATGACAAGCACAAGCGTTTCTTCGATAAAGAGTCTGACTTCATCACGTTTGTGAACTTATGGGATTACATCAAGCAGCAGCAAAAAGCATTGTCGAGTAACCAGTTCCGCAAACAGTGTAAGCAAGATTACCTCAACTATTTACGTATCCGTGAATGGCAAGATGTGTACTTCCAAATTCACCAAGCAATGCGTGAACTGGATACTAAGTTGAATACAGAACCGGGCAGCTACGATGGCATTCACATGTCACTGCTATCAGGTCTGCTTTCGCACATCGGTATGAAAGATCAAGAGAAGAATGAGTATCAAGGTGCACGTAATGCACGCTTCCATATCTTCCCTGCGTCTGGCTTATTTAAGAAACAGCCTAAGTGGATCATGTCTGCGGAGCTGGTAGAAACCTCAAAACTTTGGGGGCGCGTTATCGCGAAGATTCAACCGGAATGGATTGAACCGCTAGCGAAACACCTGATTAAACGTAGTTACAGCGAACCACATTGGTCGAAGAAGCAAGCGGCAGTAATGGCACACGAAAAAGTGATGCTTTACGGAATCCCAATCGTACCTAAGCGCCTTGTGAACTACGGCGCGATTGATGCAACCGTCAGCCGTGAGTTGTTTGTACGTAGTGCATTAGTAGAAGGTGAGTGGGAAACCAAACACGCTTTCTTCAAGCAGAACCGTAAGCTTCTACAAGAAGTCGAAGAGCTTGAGCATAAATCGCGTCGTCGCGACATCTTGATCGATGATGATGAACTGTTCGACTTCTATGATCAACGTGTTGGCGAAGAGGCGGTTTCTGGCCGTCACTTTGATACATGGTGGAAGAAGACCAGTCAGAAAATCCCTGAGCTGCTTAACTTTGAAAAATCGATGCTGTTCCGCGGTGATGCTAGCCACGTTACTGATTTGGATTATCCGAACTTCTGGCACCAAAACGGTATCAAGCTCAAGCTGAGTTACCAATTTGAGCCGGGCGACGATAACGATGGTGTAACGGTACACATTCCGCTGCCTATCTTGAACCAAATTGACCAAAACGGTTTTGATTGGCAGATCCCGGGTCTACGTCAAGAGCTAGTAATTAGCTTGATTAAGTCGTTACCTAAAACGCTACGCCGTAACTTTGTACCTGCGCCAAACTACGCAGATGCATTCTTGGCACGTGTGACACCGCTTGAAGCACCGTTACTGGATTCTCTTGAGAAAGAGCTACGCCGCATGACGGGTGTGGAAGTGGTACGTGATGACTGGAAGTTAGACCAGATTCCAGAGCACTTAAAGGTAACATTCCGCGCTGTAGATCATCGCAAGCGTAAGCTGAAAGAACAGAAAGATCTGCATGAGTTGAAAGAGAGCCTGAAAGACAAGGTTCAAGAAACGCTTTCTAAAGTGGCAGACGACGATATCGAGCAGCAGAACCTGCACACGTGGAGCTTTGGTGAATTACCAAAAGTCTACCAACAGAAACGTGGTGGCTACGATGTTAAAGCCTTCCCTGCGCTGGTGGATACCAAAGACAGCGTAGAGATCAAACTGTTCGAAACCGAGCAAGAGCAAATCTCGGCAATGAAATCGGGTCAGCGTCGTTTAATCTTGTTGAACGTGCCATCACCGATCAAATACTTGCACTCGAACCTGCCGAACAAATCGAAACTTGGCTTGTACTTCAACCCATACGGACAGGTACTCGATCTTATCGATGACTGTATCGCTTGTGGTATTGATAAGCTGATTGAAGAGAAGGGCGGTTTGGTTTGGGAACCAGAGCAGTTTGAAGCTCTGAAAGAACACGTACGTGCAGAGCTGGGTGATACCGTAGTAGAGATTGCTCAACAGGTTGAAACCATCCTAACCACGGCATTCAGCATCAGTAAAAAGCTGAAAGGACGCGTGGATCTTTCTATGGCATTCGCACTTTCTGACATAAAAGCTCAAGTAGAAGGTTTGATTTTTAAGGGTTTTGCCACAGAATGTGGGTGGAAACGCTTGCCGGATATTCTACGCTATATGAGAGCGATTGAACGCCGCATGGAAAAACTGCCAATTGACCCGAACAAAGATCGTCTTCACATGATCAAAGTTGAGTCAGTAATGAATGATTACAAAGAACTACTGAATAAAATTCCAAAAGGGATCGCGGTTCCAGAAAATGTAAAAGAGGTGCGTTGGATGATAGAAGAGCTTCGTGTAAGCTTCTTCGCACAGCAGCTCGGTACGCCTTACCCAGTATCAGATAAGCGTGTTAAAAACGCGATTGATGCTTGCTAAAGGAATAAAGCTAGACGCAATGGCAAGGTTTGGGTATAAATCTTGCTTATTGCATTACTAATTGAATAGTTATTACATACAGGGCGACTTGGTGGCAATTTATTACCACTCAAGGCCTGCCACTAGGACGAAAAAGGTCGAATATGAAAAAAACGTTATTGGCACTAGCACTACTAGGTGCATCTTCAACAGCAATGGCTGATTCTTGGTTGTACGGCGGTGTAATGGGTGGTCAAAACTCATTCGCTGGTGAAGATGAAAACGCGGTGGGCATCCACGTAGGTACAGGTATCCTTCCACTAATCGGTGTTGAAGCGGGTTACTGGGATCTAGGTTCTTTCGGCAGCGTTAATTACGGCAACCGCGATCTTAAGAATTTAGACGCAAGCACTGCTTACCTAGCGATTAAACCAAGCATCGATTTTGGTCCTCTTCACGTATACGCGAAGGGTGGTCTTCACTCTTACGAGCTTAAAGCTGATGGCTTCAAGCAAGACGATGTTGATATCATGTACGGTGTAGGCGCTGAATACTTCATCTTTGGTCCACTATCTGTAGGCGCTAGCTACCAAAACTTCAAAATGAAAGATGACGACTCTGGCGTATTCACGCTAAACGCAACTATCCACCTACTGTAATCAATCAGTAAAACGATCGTAAATAACGGTCGGATAGTCGTTAAAGAGTTCGTTAGAATTCATAAAAAATGCCAGCTTGATAGCTGGCATTTTTGTATCTGTTAACCGGGTAATTGCAACTCTGTTTTCTTCTAACAGATAGCAAGCGGATGGTTATTTTTTACTGTTCAGAATACGCTGAATTCTTGGGTTAATCGCTTTACCGTGTTTACTTTCGTACTCTTCACGTTTTAAATCGTTCAGGTTCTTTACAGAGTTAGCGGCAAGAAGGAATTCTGGTAACTCAGTTTCAAGCATGCCTTTCTCATCTAAACGTTTTGCTTCCAAGTAGTACTTCTTAAACAGACCATCCAGCTTGTTTTCAGCCGTACGCTTCAAGTCATACAGTTTGTTCTGAATCAGCCATTTTTCAATTTTGTTGGCAGCGGTGCGAGACAACACACGGATACGGCTATCCAGCAACTCTTCTTCAGTTAAAGAATCTTTCAGGATCCACAGCTCACCCATTTGCGGCGGCCAGCTGTTGCCAAGCTGAATACGTTCGTGGCAGTGCATTAAAACGCGGTTAAGGCCGTCTGAATCAACAGAGTTGGCAAACTCAATGAACTTACCGCTTGGCTCACTACCGTACTGATATTCCCACTGCGTTTCGTACACGCTCAAGAAAGAGCCGAACACGTGAATACACCAATCGGTTAGTTCCAGCTCTGCAGGATCTTGATCAACAACAGGTACTTGTTGAGACGCACCGGAATCCGCAGCTTGTGCAGCCGCTACTTTCACTTCGGTACTTTGCGCTTCAATCACTTCAGGTACTAATGGACCTGTAGCGTCAGGTACAACAGGTTGAGCTGGCTCAGAAGGTTGGCTTTTTGCCTTTTTGAATGAGCTGCTGCCTGAAGCGTTCAGATGGGCTAAGCTTTTGTCTATACCCATTTCCTTGAGCTTGTCCTGCATTTCCTGAATATTGAGAGGTCTTCTGCTGTTGTTGTCTTTCATTTTGCTTCTCGTTAACTAGCCAGTACTGCAGCTTGGATTCAATCCGAGATAATGGCATTAATTCATTGGCTTTGGCTTTATACCAGAGGACAAATTTCTTCCATACTAAACTATGGTCACCGGTCAAACCGGAGAATTTAAACGCACGTTCTGCCCATGATGGTATCTCTTCTTCGTTGAGATCATGAGTAGAGACGGTGTTGCTGTTCATTGAGCCTCGACCTTGTGGGCGAGGGGCCTGCTGCATGTGTTGCATTGGTGCCGGAGCAGGCTGAAACTTAGGTGCAGGTGCAGGTGCAGGTGCAGGTGCAGGTGCCGTAGAGTAGACCGGAATACTATTGGTCGGTTGAACCTCAACGTGCGCCGCAGTTTGCTCTTGCTCAATGAGCATTTTGAAAACGTGAATCTCTTTTTTATCCCGATAATCTACTTTTACCTTATCGAGAAAACCTTGGTCGACTAAACACTTAAGACAGTCGGCTAAACCAAACGTAGAGAGAGCACAAAGTTGACCTGCTGTTTGTAGGCACACATTGGTGTAGCCGAATTCGTCAGCACCGTCTGCAAGCATCAATAAAACCAGCTTTTCTGCAGGGCTAGAAGTATTCACTTGCCAAGCTAAATAAGAATATTTGGCGCTCAATATCGTGTTCTCAAAAAAGGTAAGTCGTTGTCACTATTGTAAGTCACCCCTTACCGAATTTATAGCAACTTAACAGAAAACGGCATTAGTAAGCCAAATATTGACCATAAGGAGACGTCTGCCCCATAAAGTAAGCCTACAGTCATTCATTCTTGTGGTTTAAGCTAGGAATCATTGGGCATGAATACGCATAGCAGCTTAAAGTGCCGACATTCTTTGTTAGGTTAAGAATGCCCAATTCGCGTCCACATTCTGTTGGTCACAATACAGGTCTTCTTTTAAAGTCTTCTCTTTAGGTCAACTATTGATGATTTTCTTAGCTATATCCCATTTATTCTCTTTCCATTCACAAAATGTATTTAATTTATAAAACCCCTTGATATGATCAATACTTGCGCTATTATGACGATAAGTCAGAAATGACGAAGCGTCACAAAATGGTTAACTACATGAATTTACTATTCGTGTTAATATATTGGATAGGAGTGTTTTAAATACTGGCGAAGCTTAGATAACGGCTAAGCTCATATACGGACTAAAAAATTATGTTTGGCTTTGGTTGTAAAGGCGATAAACAAGGTATCTTTGGTTGCAAAGGCGTGTTGTCTAAAAAGCAGCAGTCTATTGCAGACCGAGAAGTAGAGTTGATGTTGTTAGCAAAAGATCTGGTTCGAGAACAAGGGTTCGGAAACCTCACGATGGACAAGCTAACGGCAGCGAGCTCTTATTCTAAAGGTACGATATACAATCACTTTTGCAGCAAAGAAGACGTCGTTTTAGCGTTATGTATTCACTCTCTCAAGACAGAAGCAATGATGTTTGCTCGCTCTGGAGAGTTTGAAGGCAACACACGTGAAAAGATCGTCGCATTGCACGTTGCTTACCGAATCTATGCTCGCATGGAACCGGTACTATCAACCTGTGCGATCATGGCTAAAAGCCCGTGGGTACTAGAGAAAGCGTCTAGTGCACGCGTCGCCGAGATGAATGAACTGGAAGAGTTGGTGATTGAACAATGCGACTCTATGGTTAACCAAGCGGTAGAAGCGGGTGACCTAAAGTTCTCTTCTGGCGTTGGCTCAGATGCCATCGTTTTTGCTAACTGGTCAATCGCATTTGGTTCAAATGCCTTGTCACAGAATGCATCAAACAGTCATTGTATTAAGCGGTTACAAGACCCGTATTCAGTATTACACAACGCGAACATGATTTTAGACGGCCTCAATTGGCAGCCCCTTTCTAGCGATTGGGATTACCGCAAAACTTGGCGTCGTGTAGAACAAGAGCTGTTCAGTGAAGAGATCGCTTACTTAGAGTCTGTAGGTCGATAGCTTCCATTAAGCCCACACATGTGGGTTTATTAATAACCATTTTTGACGATTCGTCATAAACTTGAGATTAACCGACTGTGGTTGCTGTTTTCTTGAGTATTTGACTAAGCATTGTGTCTTTTGTCAGCTTCGGCTGGCTTTTTATGACACATATATGACGAATCGTCACAAATGGAGACTGTGATGAAACATGACAGCCAGAAGCCCACGTTCGATCAGCAAAACCGAAATAACCCTAATGCCGATAGCGCAAACGCCGATCTAAATAACAGTTGGCACTCAATACCGACCAAGCGTTCGTTTATCGTTCTGCTGGTGGTGTTTTCAATCATCATTCTCTCTGCATTAGGGGCTAAGAACCTCTATTTTAGAGGGGACTACAACATCTTCTTCGAAGGCACCAACAAGCAGTTGATGGCGTTCGATGAAATCCAAACCACCTTTGCAAAAACCGACAACCTTGCGATTGTTGTCGCACCTGAAGATGGCAATGTCTTCACCCCTGAAACTCTCACCCTGATTCAAAACCTCACGGTCGATACGTGGCAGATCCCGTATTCAAGCCGTGTCGATTCCCTAGCTAATTATCAGCACACCGAAGCCATTGAAGATGATCTTTTGGTAGAAGACTTGCTGTATGAAGAGTACGAGCACACACCAGAGCGCATCGCCAAAGTAAAACAGATCGCCCTTAACGAACCGTTGCTTAAGAATGCCTTGGTGTCGGCCTCTGGCGATGTGACGATTGTTAACGTAACCGTGCAGCTGCCAGAAGTGGACAAAACCGCGGAAGTGCAAGAGGTGATTGCGGCGATCAATGCCATGATCGGTAAGTACCAAGCTCAGTATCCCAACGTCGAGTTCCATAAAGCGGGCATCATAGCCATGAACAACGCATTTATGACTTCGGCTCAACAAGGCAGCTCAACGCTCGTTCCCTTAATGCTGTTGGTGGTACTGGTGTTCCTGACCTTTATGCTGCGCTCGTTCTTTAGTGTGGTGGCGACGCTCATTGTGATCATCTCTTCGATTGTTGCCACCATGGGATTGTCTGGTTGGGCAGGGATGTTCTTGAGTACCGCAACCGTGAATGTGCCAACCTTGGTTTTAACTTTGGCGGTGGCTGATTGTGTTCACGTGATTGTGACCATGAGACAAGCGATGCAGCGCGGTATGGAGAAAGCACAAGCCATTCAATACAGCATCAAGCTCAATGCGATGCCGATTCTGATCACCTCGGTGACCACTGCGATTGGTTTCCTGATGATGAACATGTCGGACTCACCAGTGCTGCGTGATTTCGGTAACTTATCGGCACTGGGTGTACTTATTGCGTGCTTCTTGTCTGTGACTATGTTGCCAGCGTTGCTAAAACTGCTGCCAGTCGAACGTCTACCTGCCAACCCTAAGGCGGCAGACAAAGTCACCTTCATGGATAAGCTGGGCGATTTTGTCGTAACTAACCGTAAAGCACTGCTGCCGATTTCTACGCTAGTGATTGTTGGCGCTGCCGCGTTAATTCCGCTCAACAAAGTCAACGATGAATCGGTGAAGTATTTCGATACCTCAAGTGAATTCAGACGAGCGGCTGACTTCATGGAAGAGACCGTAAGCGGCATGACAACCCTCAGTATCGCAGTGAAAACTAACGAGTCTCAAGCGATTGCTGATCCTGTGTTCTTGCAAGCAATTGGTGACTTTACTAAGTGGCTACGCGTTCAACCAGAAACTGACCATGTGGCAACGCTTTCTGATGTTTATATGCGTTTGAACAAGAATATGCATGCCGACGACGACAGCTACTACAAGCTACCGCTGAACCGTGAACTTGCCGCGCAATATCTGCTGCTTTACGAAATGTCTCTGCCGTACGGCTTGGACTTGAACAACCAGATCAACGTCGATAAATCATCGATCAAAATGGTACTTACCGTCGATAACCTTGGCAGCGTTGAGCTAGTCGAACTCGAAGAGCGCATTTACTCATGGTTTGCAGCCAATGCACCGCAATATGAAGTGGTGGCTTCGAGCCCGTCACTGATGTTTGCTCATATTGGCGAAACCAACATGGCGAGCATGCTATCAACTTTGCCTATCACCCTAGTGCTTATCTCTGGCTTGATGATCTTTGCATTGCGCTCGGTTCGCTTAGGCATGATCAGCCTAGTGCCCAACATTGCGCCTGCGATCATTGGCTTTGGTTTATGGGCGCTTATCTCAGGTGAAATCAACCTCGGTTTGTCAGTCGTGGTCACGCTCACGTTGGGTATCGTGGTTGATGATGCGGTGCACTTCTTGAGTAAATACCAGCGCGCAAGAATCGAAGGGAAATCAGCAGAAGAAGCGGTTCGATACGCTTTCCACACCGTAGGTCGCGCTTTGTGGATCACCACTGTTGTGCTAGTGGCCGGTTTCTCTGTACTGGCGATGTCGAGCTTCAGACTCAACTCCGACATGGGCTTACTCAGCGCGATTGTGATTTTCATTGCGCTGGTGGTCGATTTCATCTTGTTACCAAGCTTACTGATGATCTTCGACAAACAGACCCACTATTCAGCTAAAACTCAGCACGAATCAAAGCCAGATACCAAGTCGCAGCCTAGATCGACAGCCGAACTGACTACTTCGACCAAATAAGGAAACGTCGGCCTGCTGCGGTGGGCTGACTCAAGGAGATATTTATGAAAAGCGTTAAACAAACATTCGCTACTACATTACTTACTGTTAGCTCGTTGGCACTGAGCACATTCGCCGCTTTCCCAGCGTTAGCAGACCCTGCGAAAGGCTTAGAAATTGCCGAGCAACGTAAAGCGGTCGATGTCGGGTGGGGCGATTCTGTCGCAACCATGGAAATGCTACTTCGCAACAAACAGGGCGAAAGCAGTACACGTCTGATGCGATTGAAATCTTTGGAAGTCGATGACGATGGCGACAAAGGCTTAACCATTTTTGATGAACCACGCGACGTAAAAGGCACGGCTTTCCTAAACCATTCGCACATCACCAAATCCGATGACCAGTGGTTGTATCTTCCTGCACTCAAGCGTGTAAAACGCATCTCTTCACGCAACAAATCTGGCCCGTTTATGGGCAGTGAATTTGCGTATGAGGACTTAAGCTCGTTTGAACTTGAAAAGTACACCTTCAACTACATTGAAGACGCGAAACTGGAAGGCGTAGACACCTTTGTTTTAGAGCAAGTACCGACCGATAAAAACTCAGGCTACACCATGCAAAAGGTATGGCTAGACCAACAGCACTACCGCCCAATGAAAGTCGAGTTTTACGACCGCAAAGGCGCACTGCTTAAAACTCTATCGTTCCAAGATTACAAACAGTACCTAAACCAATACTGGCGCGCACACACCATGGCGATGCAAAACCATCAAACAGGCAAAAGCACCGTATTAACCACGACAGATTTAGTGTTCCAGACCGGTCTTAAAGACAAGGATTTCCAAAAGAACACACTAAAACGTGCGAAATAAGGCAGGAATATGAAAAGGATTGTGGCAACAGGAACCCAATTATCCTTAACCTTGGCGGCGACCGTCGGGCTTATGCAGGTGTCGTTGCCTTGTGTGGCGGCAGGCTTTAGTCCTGATATCGCAGGGCAGGTTAACCTTGAACATAGGCAGTTCTTTAGCGACGGCTTACAAGGGCAAGACAAAGGACAAAGCTCACTGGTGTTGCAGCCAGAGTTTTACTGGGAGCAACAAGAGGGCAACGGCAGCATTACCTTCACCCCGTTTTATCGCCTAGACAGTGAAGACGATGAACGAACTCATGGTGATATTCGCGAAGCCTTGTATTTAACCTATTGGGATGATTACGAACTGCGAGCGGGTGTTGGAAAGGTATTTTGGGGCGTAACCGAATCGGCGCATTTAGTGGATGTGGTAAACCAGACCGATGCCATTGAATCGGTCGATGGCGAATCCAAGTTAGGTCAGCCTATGGTGCACTTCACCTCGATAAAAGAGTGGGGCACCATAGACGCCATGTTACTGCCGTATTTTCGTGAGCGTACCTTCGCAGGCGAAGACGGTCGATTAAGGCCAACCGTGCCAGTATCGGACGATGCGCTTTACGAATCTTCACGAGAAGAAAAACACGTTGATGTGGCATTGCGTTACAGCCAAATGTACGGTGATTGGGATGTCGGTTTAAGCTACTTAGGCGGCACAAACCGCGACCCTTATTACCGTGTGGAAGACAATCAACTCAAGCCATACTACGCCCAAATGCAACACTTCGGATTGGATGTTCAAGGCATTATCGGTGACTGGTTATGGAAGCTGGAAAGCATTTATCGCGACAGCTACGACAACCATACCGGCGTGGCGACAGGCTTTGAATACACTTGGGTAGGGGCGCTTGAATCGTACTGGGACATCGGCTTCATCGCTGAATACCTGTATGACAGCCGAGGCAACAATGCCCAAACCATCGGCCAAAATGATGTGTTCCTTGGGGCACGTTTCGCTTTGAACGATGAAGACGGCACCGAAGTGCTTACTGGTATCACTCAAGACTTAGATAACAGTGATGTCTACAGTGCCAAGCTAGAGGCATCGAGCCGTATTAACAACAATCTCAAGTGGCGACTGAATGCTTGGTTGTTTGAGAACGAAACCCCAGAGGACTTGTTGTTCTTCGCACGCAAGGATGACTTTGTTGAACTGGCGTTGGAATACTATTTTTAGTCTTTACAAAAAGTTAGTATTTCCAACCATTTAGCATTTCCAAAAAAATTGGCATTTCCAACAAGTTAGCATTTCCCGAAAAGTTAGCATTTCCCGAAAAGTTAGCATTGGTTTCGTGGGGCGCTCTTGCTAAAGGGGGCGTCTCAGATTTAAGAAGCGCAATATTTAGAATGTTTAATGTCATCTTTTTATAAAATAGAGCAAATAATCGAATAGTCCCAAAGGTAAAATGGTTGTATTTTTCGAGTATCTATAACCTCCGAATATGCATGTAAATCGTGCTGGTGGTATCGGCCCTAAGGGATTTATGAATTTATTTAATTGGGATAAAAACTTTGAAACAGGCATTGGTGTTGTAGATGAACAACATCAATACCTTGTTGGTTTTATCAATCACTACGGAAATCTTTTGTCAGAGAATACTATCTCTATAGACGACATTAACATCGCTTTACTCGAACTCGCGCGCTATGCAGAATTTCACTTTAAAGAAGAAGAATCTTTGATGAGAGATTGCGGTGTACATGAGTTACACATTGAAGAACACATCAAAGTGCATCGTGTATTTAAGCAAGATATCTACGGTATGCAAGCTTTCATCTTAGAAGAAGATCAGGTGTCAGCACGGCAGTTATTGGACTTCCTCACCCATTGGCTTGCTTACCACATCCTCGGCATCGACCAAAACATGGCGCGACAAATGACCGCGATAGAAGAGGGCGCGACACCTCTGCAAGCCTTTGAAGCGGAAGAAAAGCAGCAAGATTCTGCGACTGTCCCGCTGTTGGCTGCGCTTAACGGCCTGTTTGAACAAGTCTCTGAACGAAACAAACAGTTGTTACGCTTCAACCAGTTACTCGAAGATAAAGTTGAGGAACGTACGGCAGAATTAAAACGAGCGAATAAGAGACTTGAAGAACTGTCATTAACCGACTCTCTTACTAATTTGCATAACCGTCGTAGTGCTTTTAAACAGTTAGCGCTGCATTGGCAAGACTCCAAAGAACTGGGCATGCCTTTAGTGTGTATTATGATTGATGCCGACCACTTCAAGCGCATTAATGACACCAGCGGCCATGATGCAGGCGACTTGGTGCTACAAACCCTCTCGCGTGAACTGAAAAACACGTTCCGTAATGATGATATTGTTTGCCGGTTAGGTGGCGATGAGTTCTTGGTTATTTGCCCAAACACCGACCTTAAAGGTGGGATGTACATCGCGGAAACCGCTCGACAGAAAGTGTCTGAATTAGAGGTTGAAACCAGTCATCAAGTTTGGATTGGCAGTATTAGTGTCGGTGTCGCTGAAATGACCCAAGAATTCGAAACCATGAACGAATTGATTAAAGCGGCGGATGAGTCCGTCTATTTAGCAAAAAACGCAGGGAAGAACAGCGTTTGTTCTATTCAGATCTAGCCTTCAGGTCATTTCCAAATTAAGAAGTGGAACCTGTAATTGTTCCACTTCTTCCTACTCCTCATTAATATCCTGTTAAATTTGCCGTGTTTTTAGGCAATAACTTGTTCTTTTAGCGATTCAATTTGGCATTGGTTGCGTGTTTGATTACTATGTGTAGCTATCTAAAAAAACTAATCATCCGATACGGACACTACCAACTGGTAGATGAGGAAATGATGCAACATCTAGAAGAGATCATTGCTAATGCAACGACTGCTATTGATACAGCAGATTCGTTAGTCGCACTTGATGAAGTGCGAGTTCAGTATTTAGGTAAGAAGGGTGAACTAACTCTTCAACTACAAAGCCTAGGTAAACTTCCACCTGAAGAGCGTCGCACTGCTGGTCAAGAGATCAACAAAGCGAAAGGTGCTGTTCAACAAGCGATCGCAGCTCGCAAAGACGCACTACAACGTGCAGAGCTTGAAGCGAAACTAGCTGAAGAAACTATCGATGTGAGCCTACCAGGTCGTCGCATTGAGAACGGTGGTCTTCACCCAGTTACTCGCACTGTTGAGCGTATCGAACAGTTCTTTGGTGAGCTTGGCTTTAGCACTGAGTCTGGCCCTGAGATCGAAGATGCATTCCACAACTTTGATGCACTAAACATCGCAGACGATCACCCAGCTCGTACTGATCACGATACTTTCTTCTTCAACCCTGATCTAATGCTACGTACGCACACTTCTGGTGTTCAAATCCGTACGATGGAAAACGGCAAACCGCCATTCCGCTTCATTGCTCCGGGTCGTGTTTACCGTAACGACTACGATCAAACTCACACGCCAATGTTCCACCAAGTGGAAGGTATGTTAGTTGATGAGAACGTAAACTTCGCACAACTTAAAGGCATTCTTAACGATTTCCTTTGTAACTTCTTTGAAGAAGAAGTTGAAGTGCGTTTCCGTCCTTCATTCTTCCCGTTCACAGAGCCTTCAGCTGAAGTTGACGTGAAACGTAAAGATGGCAAATGGCTAGAAGTTCTAGGCTGTGGCATGGTTCACCCTAACGTACTTCGCTCTGTTGGCATCGACCCTGAGAAATACTCTGGTTTTGCATTCGGTATGGGTGTAGAGCGTCTAACGATGCTTCGTTACGGCGTAAATGACCTTCGTGCGTTCTTCGAGAACGACCTTCGTTTCCTTAAACAATTCAAGTAATCCGGGGCAGTCGAAACTATGAAATTCAGTGAATCTTGGCTACGCGAGTGGGTTAAACCTGCAATTAACAGCGAAGAGCTAGCTCACCAAATCACTATGGCTGGTTTGGAAGTTGACGATGTAGAACCTGTTGCTGGTGAATTCACCGGCGTTAAAGTAGGTAAAGTGGTTGAGTGCGGTCAGCACCCAGACGCAGACAAACTACAAGTAACTAAAATTGATATCGGCGAAGAAGAGCTGTTAGACATCGTATGTGGTGCATCTAACTGTCGTCTTGGCCTAACTGTAGCAGTAGCAACAGTTGGCGCAGTACTGCCTGGTAACTTCAAAATCAAGAAAGCAAAACTACGTGGCGTTCCATCGCACGGCATGCTTTGTTCTTTCTCTGAGCTAGGTATCGACGTAGAGTCTGACGGCATCCTTGAGCTACCAGAAGGCACAACGCTAGGCATGGACGTACGTGAGCTTCTTGAGCTTAACGACGTAACTATCGACGTAGACCTAACAGCAAACCGCGCAGACTGCTTCAGCATCCGTGGCCTTGCTCGTGAAGTTGGCGTACTAAACCGCGCAGACGTTACAGAGCCAACAGTTGACGCTGTTGCAACAAGCATTGAAGACACAGTATCTGTTGAAATCAAAGCAACTGATGCTTGTCCACGTTACCTTGGCCGTGTGGTTAAGAACGTAAACGTGAAAGCGGAATCTCCAATCTGGATGCAAGAAAAACTGCGTCGTTGTGGTATCCGTTCAATCGACCCAGTTGTAGACATCACAAACTACGTGATGCTAGAGCAAGGCCAACCAATGCACGCATTTGATCTCGCTAAGATCGAAGGCGGTATCGTGGTTCGTCTAGCAGAGCAGGGCGAAAAGCTAACACTTCTAGATGGCAACGAAGCTGAACTAAACAGCAACACGCTTGTTATCGCTGACCAAAACAAAGCACTAGCAATCGCTGGTATCTTTGGCGGTCAAGATTCAGGTGTTACTACTGAAACGACAGACGTACTTCTTGAAGCAGCATTCTTCGCACCGGATCACATCCGTGGTCGCGCACGTGCTTACGGCCTTCACACTGATTCTTCTCTACGTTTCGAACGTGGTGTTGATTCAACGCTACAAGCAGCAGCTATGGAGCGTGCAACACAGCTTCTAGTTGAAATCTGTGGTGGTGAAGTTGCGCCAGTAAACGGCAGCGAATCTGAAGCTGATCTTCCTAAAGCAAACGTAGTTGCTCTACGTCGCGCTAAGCTAGATAGCCTACTAGGTCACGAAATCCCATCTACAGACGTAGTGGAAATTCTTACTCGCCTAGGTTGTAACGTTGAAACGACAGACGCTGGCTGGACGGCAACGTCTCCATCTTGGCGTTTTGATATCGCAATCGAGCAAGACCTAATTGAAGAAGTAGGTCGTATCTACGGTTACGATAACATTCCAAACCAAGCGCCTAAAGCGGCACTTAAAATGAATGACCACAAAGAAGCTGACCAACCGCTTAAGCGCGTTCGTGACCTTCTTGTAGACCGTGGCTACCACGAAGCAATCACATACAGCTTCGTAGAACCAGAACAGCAAAAACTTGTTGTACCTGGTGTTGAGCCGCTAATCCTGCCATTCCCAATCTCTGCGGACATGTCAGCAATGCGTCTTGGCCTAATCCAAGGTCTTCTAAACACAGTTGTTCACAACCAGAAGCGTCAACAGTCTCGCGTTCGTCTATTCGAATCAGGCCTACGTTTCATCCCTGAAGCAACTGCTGAAAACGGCATGCGCCAAGAAATGATGCTTGCGGGCGTTATCTCTGGTACTCGTGGCGAAGAGCACTGGGACATTGCAACTAACACTGTAGATTTCTTCGATCTTAAAGGTGACCTAGAAGCAGTTCTTGAGCTTTCTGCAAACGAAATCGCATACAGCTTCAAAGCAGCGAAGCACCCAGCACTTCACCCAGGTCAAACTGCGGCTATCGTAGTAGACGGCAAAGAAGTGGGTATCATTGGTACTGTTCACCCAGAACTAGAGCGTAAGTTTGGTCTAAACGGCCGTACTATCGTATTCGAAATCGAATGGGCAGCTATCAACACTCGCGTGCTTCCAGAAGCCGTAGCCGTATCTAAGTTCCCTGCAAACCGTCGTGATATCGCAGTAGTTGTTGACGAAGCAGTCGCTTCTGGCGACATCGTAGAAGCGTGTATCGCTGCTGGTGGCGAATTCCTAACAGGCGCTAAACTGTTCGACGTATACGTTGGTCAAGGCGTTGAAGAAGGTAAGAAGAGCCTAGCAATCGCACTTAGCCTACAGTCTGTAGAGCGCACACTTGAAGATGCAGACATCGCTGGTTCAGTAGATGCTATCGTAGCTTCAATCTCAGAGAAATTTGGCGCAGCACTTCGCGACTAATCTCTTCTGATAGATAGAAAACCAAAGGCCTCGCATTGCGAGGCCTTTTTGTTTGTTTAAGCTATGACAAAATATTATCTAGTCTTGCGAGAATCTGAACCTTTTCCTTATTTAGTGATTTATCTGTAATATCAATAGCAGGTTGGAAAATATTCATATCCATTTCAAAGTGGTTGAATTCGTTCAAGAGTGTTTTTCTTGACATGAAAAATACACGATGTGCTCTTTTCTCCGCAGTGTCTTTCTTAAATGGAAATGCAGCTAATATGATTTGAGACAAAAGGTCATGTTTTTTAGTATCAATAGAAAATTTATCTACAAGTTTCCTCTCTACATTTAGTCTCAAAAATAAATAGCTCATAGTATGCCTTAGAGACTTTGAAAGTAGGGGGTATTTATTATCTTTTATTGGTTTAAAAGTTTGACTATCCATTGAAATAATATCAGCGGCGGAGACTAGATAATCACCAGTAACTGGGTCTCTAATTTCTTGATCAAATAAGGCCATATAAATCTCACTGAGATTGACCTTTTCATTATTATACCCATGCATTAGCTTTGTTATACTATTTTTTTCTTCACGACGCCCAAGTATTTGACAATATCCACGCATGAAAGGGGCAATAGATATCAGAAATTGCTTATTATCTATTATTTCATCTTTTATATCTTTTCTGAGCAAGTTTAAAAATTCATGTATGTAGAGTAAGATCTTTAGTTCATTTCTATTAACCGGAATAAAACCGTTGTTTTCGTCTTGAACATTATTAAAATAATACAAGTTTATACACTGCTGCTGCTGGTGCTCTAAAAGCTTAATTAGATCGGTGTTATGAGTAAGAATTATTGTTTTCTTATTACGTAGGAATGATATTATTGCATAAGCAAGCTTGTTTTTGTAAATAGAATCGAAGCTTGATATTGGGTCATCTAACACTACAAATTTTTGCTTTGTATTTTTTGCTTTAAGTAGCTCAAATGAAAGTGATAAGAAATTTTGCTCACCATTGCTCAGTGATAGTTGTTTTCTATCTACTTTTAGAAACTCCGAACCACCTAAGAGAAGTTTTATATTATTGTCGTCATCTCTCTCTAATGTTATCTTTCGTTCGAGCGTTTCATTTAAAAACTTTTCGATGAATAAAATGTCTTCACTGTCGAATTCAGGTTTATTAATCTTAAGTTCCTGATACTCATCATTATCATTTTTTAGATTATATTTTTTACTTTCTTCAATTAGTTCTGTTTTTAGGTAGTTCCAATAAATTAGCTTATATTTTTCAAAATCTGCCACCAAGTCAGTAATAAATGTCTTATCGGACTTGTTTATAGCTGTGAAGATTCTCTCTCTAATATTGAATGGGTCACTCTGTGGTAAGCCCTTTATTATTTTTTCGGCAATTTTCTTTTCTTTATCTGAAAGAGACTTATGAGTTTTTTCTACTTGATCGCTCTTTTCACTCAATAATTTCTTTGAGTCTATTTTGTGGTCACATACGATACAATCATCAAGATAGTTATACTTTTTAAGGATGTTTACCGCCTGACTCTGCTCTTCAAGTTTAGCGATTTTTTTATCTTTATCAGTTAGATTGAAATTATAAGCGATTATTGTTCTTATAGTTGATTCTTTATCTGAAAAATCTTTTACAAAGTACTCGAATTTATTTTTATCTAATTCAATCTCTCCTAATAAGTCTTCTTCACTGTAAATTTTCTCTATGAAATCTTCTCGGTCGATTGTCTTTCCTTTTGAACGGCTATTAGCTATATCAGATATTACTTTTAAGTAATATTTATCTAGTATTATTTCATCAAAGCACGAACTTTTAGTGCCTATACCAAACTTACTTTTTAGTAGCTTTACAAGGTCTTTCTCAAAAAGAGATTTAAAGTTGTTATTTATCCGCTCTCTCAATTCATACTCTCTTTTTATATTGTCACCCAATATAAAATCTTGAGTTTCACCTTCAATGAAATTTCGATCATTTTGGTCAGATATTATGTGTGCGATTTGCTCATCTTTTTCTGTGAATGTTATGTCATCTATTTTAACTGTATACTCGGTCTTTTTTTCTCTAGAAAGTACTTTTGATAGGCTTGTTTTCCCGGTCCCGTTTGGTCCGTAAATTACACTTATGCTTTTTCTAGTTAGATCAATTTCATTGCTTGCTTTTAACGCTAAAAATTCATCTGTGAAAATGTTGTCTTTTTTTATTTTTTCTAAAACAAGTTTCATTTTAAAGTCCGACGTTATGATTTTTCTGTATCGTAGCACTGCCTTCTGATGCATACGTTGCTGAATGTCATGAAAAAATGAATGCATATAACAATTGGATTTCTATACTAAGAGCTTGACTTGTCTAAAGCTTCACACTTTATAGTGACTATATTGATTGAGAGGGGCGCTTTCTGTGTTCCCTCCAAAGTAAGTAGAGAGACACTATGAAACGTTTAATTCTAAACATCACACTCTTGGTATTTATCGCTCTTGGTAGCATGAATGCCATGGCTCATGATTCAACGGTTAAGTACGGTATCGCGGTATCTCACGATGGTGAGAAAATTGCGTATGGCAAAAGTGGGAGTGGGGATACAGCGCTGATCTTCATTCACGGCTGGAGCCTAGACAGTAGGCTGTGGCAAAACCAAGTGAGTGAGTTTTCAAAGCAGTACCAAGTGATCACCATGGACTTAGCAGGGCACGGTAACTCATCCTTCAACCGCGAAGAGTACACCATGGTAGCGTTCGCTGAAGACATCAAAGCTATCATCGAGAAAGAACAACTCGAATCCGTCATCTTAGTCGGCCATTCCATGGCGGGTGGTGTGATTGCAGAAGCCGCTAAACTGATGCCGAAAAGAGTGAAGGGCATTATTGGTGTCGATACATCGCAAAACGTCGCACTAGCGGTTTCAAAAAGCGACCTAGATGCAATGACTAAACCATTTGAAGCAGACTTCCAAGCGGGCATTACTATGTTCGTGAAAGACTCGCTACCAAAAGACGTAGACGCGGATTTACTTTACTGGGTAACACAAGACATGGCATCTGCACCACCAGTTATCGCGATAAACCAGTTTCGCCATTATCTAGGACAATACGTGACAGGCGAAGCTCACCGCGTGTAAGAGAACGTGAATGTGCCAGTAATATTGGTCAACGCTCGCCTATGGCCAACGGATTCAGAAGCGAACAAGAAACACATCAAGGATTACAGTATTTACTACATTGAAGACTCAGGCCACTTCCCAATGCTTGAGCAACCACAGCAGTTCAACACAACGTTCATGAAAGCGGTGAAATCAGTGAAGTAGGGCGCTGTAGTTGTTAAAAGATGGTTGTAATCATTCTATAGATAAAACTAAAGCCTCGAGATTGCGGGGCCTTAGTTTTTTAAGTCAAATCGATGGAATCTGTCACTCTGATAGAGTCCATTATTTTTTGTCTTGAGATTCTTTATATTTTTTTGCAATCCACTCATGCAAGTGAAGTCCCGTTTGACGCTTTAGGAATACACTGATACCAGCCAAAATTAACAGTCCAATTATTGTGCCCATAATCATCTCCACGCTTTGTCATTTTTTAAATTCAGTTTAATCAATATGTTAGTGTTTTGATTAATCCATTGATTTCATCATTTTATCTATATTAAGCCCACCAAGATCCTCGAGGTTATTCTTAATCTCTTCATCGATTGATAGCTGGCGTTCCACTTTCTTTATTTCCTTCTCAAGAAACTTTTCAACTTCTTGAGATACGTTGAACATTAAGCCCTGTTCACGCGCTGCTTTTCTCGCTCGTTTAAGACGAACATCTAAGTCTGATGAGATTTTGATGTTCAGTGATACTTTGGATTGTTTTTTCTGTAATGACATATCGATTCTCAACGTTATCTAAAAAATACTATAAACTTTTCTACCTTTTTAGCAAGAAATTCCGAGGTTGACGGATTTAGGGGCGAACAAGAAACACATCAAGGACTACAACCTTTACTACATCAAAGATTTAGGCCACTTCCCAAAGCTAGAGCAACCACAGCAGTTCAACACAACCTTGATGAAAGCGGTTAAGTCAGTGAAGTAGGGCGCTGTAGTTGTTAAAACATGGATGTAATCATTCTATAGATAAAACTGAGGCCTCGCATGTGCGAGGCCTTTGTGTTCGTTGGAGGTTTTGTTAGCTACATTCATTTCAATTTGCGAGTGATGATCGCATCGTTCACTCGTTTCTGGTCCTTAAACGACGGCCTCATAGTTATATAAATGCTCTATCAACCACCCCTAGATACGTAATTAGCACCACTGTTATTAGCAAGGGCTGACCGAATCTAGTGGTGCTTTCTGCTGATAATCACTTTAACTATGTGTTTAGGACGTCCTGCTATGGCTAAGAAAATAATATTCATTCATGGTCGCGCTCAAAAGCCCGATAAAGATTCCCTTCAATCACTTTGGTACGAGGCTACAGAATATGGCTTGCAGCGAGATTGTGGAGACTCAAGTTCATTACAAGCTTTTAAAGATGTCGATAAACGGTTTGTCTATTACGGTGAACTATCAAACACATTGTTAGAGAAACCAACGGAAGACCCTGCAAGTCGACAGCAAGCGCTGTCTGAACTCAAAAAGTACAAGACAAGCCAGTTCAATAAAACAACGTATAACAAGGTATCTAAAATTGGTTTTCTAAAAGAGGCGTTAGCAGATACTTTTTCATCGCTATTTGGAAAGCTAGGAGTGGCTGAGACACTCATAACGAAGGTCGCGCCGGATATGGCGCACTATTGGAATGAAGATACCTATTTTGGTAGCGATGTCAGGCACAGGCTAATGGTTGAACTGAAGGAAGCGCTTGATAATCAAGATGATGTGATGATTGTATCGCACAGTCTCGGGTCGATAATTAGCTATGACGTGTTATGGAAGTTGTCTCATTACGGAGAGTATAGACACGACTATGGTGCGGATAAGAAGGTCAACTTATTGCTCACGCTCGGGTCACCGTTAGGCGATGAAAACGTAAAAGATAGGCTAAAAGGGAGCCGTTTCAAAGATGAGAAGAAGTACCCTTTAAACATTCAGCAATGGATAAACATATCGGCAGAAGATGATTTTATCTCTCATGACAGCAAAATTAGAAATGACTTTAAAGATATGCTCAAACTGGATCTGATACCCGGCGGAATGAAAGATATCCACCCAATCTACAACCTCAATATTCGCAACAGAAAAAGCAATCCCCATGCTTCCATCGGTTACCTCATCAACCCTAAATTCATCAAAGTATTGGATGAATGGCTCTCTAGTTAATTTGGTTTTACTATCGTAAATTGCTAGCTGCTTGTTCGTTGGAACGCAGATAAAACAAGGCCTCGCGTGTGCGAGGTCTTGTTAGACTCGTTCAACACAACACTGATCAAAGTGATTAAGAATTTGTGTATTCGCAATAGTTAAGCTTTTTTGAAAGCGACTCTAGGCTAAGTTTTGCCAATGTATCTTTAAAAGGCGAATTATGTAAGGCAGTAGTGAGGATGTCGCGCTCTTCTGCTGAAAGCAAACTCGCGTGCCTGAATAGAACGTAATCTAATGCTATGTGCAGGTACAATGTTGAGAAGTCAGCTTCAAGCAAATCGTCATTGTTATTCAACTGCCCGATAAGTGCTTTAACGCTTCTTTTAATACCTTCCTTTCCCCTAATCGTTAGCTCGTTTTGCTCAGCTTCGAAGCGGCTCAGTGCAGCACACCGAAAGGCCACTTCCATCAACGTTTTACTCACTCCCAATAACGACATACGTTGAGTGTCGCTAGCCTTGGTCACTGTTAGTTTTTCTGTTGGGTATGCTTGCATGAGGAACTCACAGATCGTTAAACTCTCGGTCAGTGCAACCCCATCACTGGTTTCTAGAACCGGAATGGTACTAAATGGATTAACTGCGACCAATGTGCTGGGTGTTTGCCACGGGTCGACCCATTCAAGAACCATTGGAGCATCACACAAATAGGCCGTTGCCAGCACTGCTCTGGAGAATGGAGAGGTGTCGTTTAAATACAGTTTCATGAGCGATTCCTTTGCTAAGAACTTGTTTGAGCAGTGTTTAATGTCTGCTGTTTAGTTGATGTAAATGCGATGCAGAGTATCGACAAAATCAGTGCACTCGCGCTGATCATAAATAAGAGGTTATAACTGGTGAGTTGAGGGGCGTAGTGAGCCATAACGAAGCCGACTATTCCTTGCGATATAGCAAAAGCCATTGTCATTGCTCCCCAAGATTTCGTATGGAGCTGAGTCCCGACGATTTCTAAGGTGTAGGTTGATACCAGTGTTACGGTGCCAGGCGTAAACATACCGACCAACAAAGATGAAGCAAAAAGTGCTGTTTCACTGGTGCTTAATAGTGGAAGAGCAACCCCAGCAGCTTTACAAATAAACGCCGCTAATAGTGCTTTTTTAAGTCCAAATTTATCCCCTAATATACCAGTTACTATTGGCCCAATCGCTGCTCCTATTCCAAACACAGCCCAATAAAAACCACCGCTCGCAAAACTCATTTTTAGCTCTCGAACAATATAGTCGACCCAAAAAAGAGTATGAGGTAAATAACCAATGGCGCTAAAGGTGTAGGCTAAAAGTACGCAGCTAATACTAATGCGCTTATTCTTAGATAAGGCATCAAACGTCGATGGGCTTTTATCACAATGGTTTGGTTTAGCTTCAAGAGCCCATGTTTTCCACGTCAGGACAGTTGCGAGAAAAGCGATCGCTCCCATACCTAACCATGCACTTTCAACACTTTGGTAGATAAGCAAAGGTATGATTGTTCCTGAAATCATGGCGCCGAGTCCAATGCCTGAAAATACGACGCCACTGATTCTTGCTTTCATCTCTTGAGGGTGAAGGCTGGTGATCACGGGTGGTGCGAGTACCATGAGTACGGCACCTGATATACCCGCAATGGTTCTAAGCGTTAAAAACCATTCAAAGGGCGCAGATTTTAAGGCACAACCAAGATAGCTAAAGCTACTTAACAACAAAGAGGCACGTATGAGTGTGCCTGTTGAATAATATCTTTGTAAAAAGCTCGATGCAGGAGCTCCGAATATATAGCCAATCAGTGTTGCTGCGCCGAGTATGGAGGCATCTTCGCTTGAGAACCACCCACTTTGAATGAGCACAGGCATTAATGCTATGTAGGCAAAGCGACCAATCCCGTTCCCAACTAATGTTGCTGCGAGCCCAGCGAAGGTGTTGCGGTTTAAGAGTTTTACGTGCTGCATATCTCGTACTGTTGGTTTGCATATGTAACATTACGCTAACATTTAAACTTGAACTATCTAAGCTGAGTTTTTGCTCTAATGTTTAAGGTTTGATGACAACTTACATTTTTTGTAAGTGTCAGATTGGTCATTTACATCTCTAATCTCTAGCTAGTATAGGTAAAAGCTAATGGGAGAGGGGGAGTAACTGAATATCGATCGTTACAACTATAGCCATATGTTCAATAGCAAAGAATGATCTCTCCCTCGAACGTTAATCTAAAGAGAGCGTTTAAGTTCATTTGAGAGGCTTTGATGCTAGATCCGTTCAATATAACGTTGATGAAAGCGTTTAAGTTGTAATCGTTGATAGATAAAACAAGGCCTCGCGATTGCGAGGCCTTTTTGTGGTCCGACTGAAACTCAATATTAATCGAGCCTAGCGAAAGCTCGGGATAATCGCTGGAATCCCCGGTAGAAGGCCAACCAACGCCATTACGCCACTTAGCACAATAAACATAGTGCCAGGCAACACCCAGCGGCTCATTTTACTCAGTTCACTACTACGTTCTTTACAACCGACTAAGCCTAAGTTATCCAACAGCATGGTGAGAGCCCAACCAAATGCAGGGTTAACGAGCGCTGAAGAGAACACAACAATCGCGGCCGATTGGGTGGTTTTCCCTTCACGCGTCATTTCCATGCCAGCTTCTAGCAATGGAACAAATACCCCAACAATCAGCGCCACACACAGTACCGGTTGCCAGATAGCTAAATCCATCGGGTAACCCCAAACTGCGGCGATGATACAGAACAGAGCTGTGAGCAAAGCGCCCGCAGGAATAGGGCGTTTAGCAATCGCCGCCGGTACGATGTAAGTACCCCATGAGGACGTAAAGTTAGTACCGCCAAGTAGAGAACCGAACGTTTGACGAATTGAAGCCGTGGTCATGGTGTCGTCGATGTTCATGTGTACTTTTTCGGTACGCTCTGGGTAGCTGATCTTTTGGAATACTTGATGCCCTAAGAAATCCGGTGACCACATCGCTACGGCTAGAATCGCAAACGGCAATACCACCATGAAGTGTTCAATCGTCGGTAGGCCTAGCATCCAACCTGTATCTTCTCCCCACCAATACATAGGGTTCATGTTGGGCAAGCCTGGCTCAGTGTGGAAAGCAAATGGGGCGCCCATGGCAAATGCGATCGTACCACCCAACAAGCAGCTAAGAGGTACTGCTAACCAACGTTTGCGGAAGTGTTCCAATAGCGCGTACAAAATAATGGTGCAAAAGATCACGACAAAAGCAATGTGGCTCATGCCAATTCCCTCAGCCCAAGCGAACAGCTTTTTCACTTGAGAAGCGGTTCCAACAAAGCCGAGGTAGAGCAACAAGCCGCCACACACACCTTTACTGGTGAGGTTGGCCAACATGCTGCCACCTTTACTGATGGCTAAGATGAGGCCAAAAGCGCCAATCAATAACCCAAACGCCATAGGGTGTCCGCCTGCTGCAACCACAATTGGAATTAAAGGGATGAGTGGGCCGTGTGTACCTGCGAGGTTCGCGGTCGGCAACAGGAAGCCAGAGAAAATAATAATGAAAACAGAGGCGATGAGGAGTTCATAACGAACGTTTTCTAGAATGAAGTCTTCATTTAATCCGAGAGCCCCAGCAAAGGTGGCTGCAATAGCGCCTACCATCACCACTTTACCAATGGTCGCCGCCATCGCTGGGATGGTGTCTTCTATCTCAAATCGATAATCTTTAAACGGCAAATTTGGACGCCAGCGCTTAGGCGACATGATTTGCAATTCGTGTTCTAGATACTGTTCTCGGGATTCAAACTCTGAGCTTGGTTTATGTTGTTGTTCATAGGTGAGTTCATCCTCATTGGCTTGAGGCTTCTCTGTTTGTATATGTGCGGACTCTAAAGTAGTGCTCATTTTGATTCCTTTCGTTCACACTCTTAGGTGTGTTATTCCAACAAACGTTGTTGACTCACGGTATGAAGCGCAAACAATGCGTCAACTTATAATTAAAAACTCATTAACATTTAGTTGTTAGTACCTTATACCAAACCAAAAAAAACAAATAGACTCAGTCGGTTAGACATTAGTCGTAGAGTCGGACGACTAGTATTAGACCCTGTAGATAGTATGTGTCTGGTTATTTGTAGTCCCTTAATTTCTCCCACGTTCTGCACTTGATAGTGATAGAATCTCCGCATTAGAGTTATCGAGAAACTAGGTATTTATAAACAATGTTTATCCATCACGTAAATGGCATCGACTGGCTGGTAATTACAGCCTTTGAAGAACTGAAAACTATGTTTATCGAAGATGCAGGCCCAATCCCAGCTTGCTTTTCTACCGCCAGCGAGTTGAGCCTGATTGATCAAGCCAAACGCAGTTATGGATTTTTGCCTAAACTCCGCGGTGTGATCACCGATACCGGCACTTTTCAAAGTAGAGATATTGAAGAAGATTTGAACCCACAGCTTGCGTGTATCGTTGAAGGGCGTGGTCGGGTTTTTATCTATCACGGCGACTACGTGGCTTTTGTCGATGACGAGCAAACCTTCATTACCCGTATGGACTGAGAGTGATTCAGTGAGTTGAGATCGGCGAATTGGTAAATCGGCGAGTTAGCCCACCTAGAATTTAAAACTAAAGGATTAATATGATGGCAAAAACGATCTCATTGGTACTTGGCAGTGGTGGCGCAAGAGGCTTGGTTCACGTTGGAGTCATCCGCTGGTTAATTGAGCATGGCTATCAGATAAAATCCATTTCTGGCTGTTCAATTGGCGCACTTATCGGTGGTGTCTACGCTGCGGGCAAGTTGGATGAATTTGAAGAGTGGGTCACCAGTATCGACCAAGGTGATATGGCGATGTTGTTGGACTTTTCATGGCAGTCGAGTGGTATGTTCAAAGGGGACAAGATCATCGACACTCTGCGTGGACTGATCGGCGAGATTTCAATTGAAGATCTGCCCATCCCTTATACCGCAGTTGCCGCTAACGTCGCCGATGAAAAAGAGGTTTGGCTGCAATCAGGTTCTCTGTTTGATGCCATTCGCGCCTCTATCTCTTTGCCACTGTTCTTGACCCCTCACGTTATCAATGGAGAAGTGCTGATTGATGGCGGCGTTCTTAATCCCGTACCGATTGCGCCTACCTTTGGTGATAATACAGCCTTTACACTGGCTGTGAATTTAGGTGGTGAACCTGAAATGGTTAAACAGGAAGTGATACCGGTTTCCCTGCCAACAAAAGAGAGCAACCTGCATGAGAAGGTTGTGCATTTTATCGATAACCTCGGTAGCAGTGTAAAAAGCAAAATGAGCTTCAACTTTGCTTTTTACGATATTGCCAACCAAGCATTTGATGCGATGCAATCGACCATTGCTCGCCAAAAGTTGGCCGCTTACCCCGCCGATATCACGCTTGAGATCCCACGCAATGCTTGTGGCACCCTAGAGTTTGATCGCTCACAAGAGATGATCGACAGAGGCTACCACTTAGCACAGGCTAAACTGGGCAATCGACTTTAATGTATTTGCTGCTGAATGAGGGTAACTATGGAAACTGAACTCAAACTATCTGAACTCAAAGAATTGGTCACAACAAAAGATGTCATCGTGCTCACCAGCATAGAAGAGCCTGCTGTATCTTGGTTGATAGATTGCTATCAAGAGAATGCTGATATCCAAATTATCGAGAACGCACACCAACTAGATACTGAAGCGATTTTGTCGCAATGCAGAAGCAGCCTTAACGAAAGTAAAAAGGTCATCCTTACAGCGCAGTTTCGTAGCCAACTGCCTATCATCAATATCGCTTCACTGTGTAATGAGAAGCGCAAATCATTGATCAATATTGAGCTATCAGGCTGGGATGAAGACAAACGCGTTCCTCATTCTTACAGTAGTTTCTAGCTTATATTTGTTGCTAGCTTATATTTGTTGCTAGGTAACTGCAGTTTTTAGGTAACCGACAGCGTCTCTATAACCAGAGCAGTTCAACACAAGGTTGATCAAAGCGGTTAAGTCAGTGTCCGGAATTTGTTGACCACTACAGGGTGGTTGTATCGAATCAGGAGTAGAAAAGTCTCTTGAGATTTTACTTGTCTAAATTGTGCTTAATTATTTGTTCCACCACACCATTCATCGTCCTTGAGCTAATCTCCGGTTTCAAATACAAGGAATGATACTCAACTCCTGTTCGGTCTATATAGGCTGCTTGTAAGCCAGCGGATAGCGCACCATGAGTGTCCCAATCATGAGTAGCGACAAGACGAAGGTTTTCGACAGGCTCTTTTAAAGTTTCGGCTGCAAAGTTATACACATCTGAATTGGGTTTGAAACTGCCTGTTTCTTCAACGGAAATGACGGTGTCGAAATAATCTTCTAAGCCTGAGTTCTTGATTTGAGAAGTGATGAGATCGAGGGATGAGTTGGAAAAAGCGACGGTTTTAAACCCGTTCTCGCGCAATTTGAGCAAAGACGCTTTGATATCTGTGTGCGGTGGTAGATTGGCAAAAGAAGTTAACAAGGCACCTTTGCTTTCCGCCGTTAAATCACACTTGTACCGTTGTGCAATAGCGTTGAGCGCTGCATTCGCTAATTCAGAAAAAGTAGATTTTACGTTTGTTGCGATGCAAACCGTTGAAGAGTGTAAAAGCTTTGAAAACCAAAGTGATAATGCATCCTCCTTTCCAAACACCGCTTTAAATTTAGGCTGTAATGACTCCAAATTTAAAACCGTTTCGTTTATATCAAAAAGTATCACTTCTTTTTTCATGCAAAGCCCCCAGATTTAATTGAATTTTATGCTTACATAATCTGCTCTGACGATATGGTTTTCAACCTCCATTCAAGTAACTAAAGCTTTGCTCTCTAATTTGAAAAGAAGCTGGAATGCGTCAACGACAACCCGCCAACTCAAATCTGGCGTTGCTTTATGAGTATCATGCAACGCCAAATCTGAAACGATTTAGCTTAATTTGCGGCTTCGATGGTGCCTTTGAAAGTGCTGTCTAAAAAGTCATTGATCTCTTGTGAGTGGTAAATTGAGATAATCTTTTTATACGTTTCATTATTTTTGTCTTCTTCTCGCGCCGCAACAACCATCACTGCTAAAGGTGCGTCTTTTTTCTCTAAGTAAATGCCTTGTTTCTTAGGGTCGAGTCCAGCCGACATTACATAGTTCATGGTGATTGCAGCAGCATCTACATCGTCAAGAGAGCGGGGTAGCTGCGCGGCATCCACTTCAACAAATCGAATGTTCTTCGGGTTGCTAACAATATCGTTTAAAGACGCGTTGAAACCAGCGTTGTCTTTTAATGAGATCAGCCCTGCATCTTCAAGCAGTAATAGTCCACGCCCGCCATTCGTTGGATCGTTTGGAATCGCGATTCGAGCGTTTTCGGGAATAGAATCAAGCGAAGTGTACTTGTTCGAGTAAATGCCCATACGCATCAAAATTGAACGTCCGATAGAAACTAACTGGCTATCGTGATTGGCATTAAAGTTATCGAGGAATGGCTGATGCTGGTAACTGTTCAGTTGGATACTTCCATCATCTAATGCTGCGTTAGGGGTGATATAGTCTGAGAACTCGACGAGTTCAATGTTTATCCCTTGCTTTGCTGCTTCTTTGGCAACAGCTTGTACAACTTGTGCATGTGGGCCAACTGTCGCCCCAATCTTGATGACAGCCTCGTCTTTTTTTCCACATCCTGTTACACCGAATACGAAAGCTAATGCCAACAGGGATGCTGTGATTTTTTTGTAGCTGTTCATGATAACTCCATTTAATAAATAAAAGACATGTAGACGTCTAGCTATCTATATTATCTATTTGCGCGATCGGGTCAATAGGTTTGTTTGAAGCGAAGTTACATTGATGAGCGGTTAAGTCAGTGAATCAACGAGGCTTCTGTACGTGAGACTCGACCGACAATCCCCTTCTAACCCCCTTGGTTTACATCTCAAACCTATTGTTGGTAATAGGAAAAGGGAGGAACTGATTACCGACCAACAAAGGCCTCGCGAGTGCGAGGCCTTTTGGGTTTTGTAGGGAATAGGGCAGTCACTCGGAATCTAAAGAAAACGGGTTCAGTAAAGCTAACTATTAAGAAAGCTTTTGGTTAAAGAACTCAAGTGTACGTTTCCAAGCTAACTCTGCTTCTTCTTCAGCATAGCGGCCAGTTGAATCGTTATGGAAGCCATGGTTCACGCCGTCATAGATGTAAGCTGTGTAGTCTGCTTCGTTCTCTTTGAGTTCGGCTTCATAATCTGGCCAAGTCGCATTCACGCGTTTATCGATTCCCGCAAATTGGATGAGCAAGGGGCCTTTTACATTTTTTCTTAAATCTGGTGCGGCAGGAGTACCATAAAATGGAACGCCTGCATCGAGTTGCTCTGGCATGACAGCGGCCAACATATTCACGATATAGCCACCGAAGCAGAAACCGACTGCGCCTAGCTTACCGTTACTTTTTTCATGGGACTTCAAGAAGTTTGCCGCTGCGATAAAGTCTTCTTCGATTTTCTCTTTTGATAGCGACTTCTGCATCGTTCGACCTTCATCATCATTACCTGGATACCCGCCAAGCGAATAGAGTGCATCAGGTGCAAACGCAATAAACCCCGCCGCTGCGAGTCGTCTTGCCACATCCTTTATGTATGGATTGAGGCCTCTATTTTCATGAATGACCAATACAACAGGCGCATTGCCCTCTAACTCTTTGGGTACAACCAAGTAACCATAGCCTTCGCCGTGTCCTTTAGGTGAAGGAAACTTCTCGTAGGTTGCTTTGATGGAAGGGTCATTGAAAGAGACTTGCTCTGCCTGCGCATAATTAGGAATCAGTGCAGAAGTTAGCGTCGTCATGGTTAAGCCAAGTACAGCTAGCCCAGATAGACGAGCCATAAACTCTCTGCGATCAATCAGGCCGTGTGCATATTCGTCGTACCAATCAAATGCTTCTTGAGGGATAGATCGAGTCGGCGTTGATTGAGATTCGGTATTTGGATTCATAACTTTTCCTTGTTGTGAGTTGTTTGACCAATCAACTATAGTGGAAAATTTGATATAATTGAACGATCACTCAATAACTTTTGAGCTATTTGTTATATCAAAGTACAAAAATTAGATGACAGTCCGATAAAACGATCACTTCGAATCGATTTCCATCGCTTTGGTTTGTTTTACGGAGCAATTCAATACAAGGTTGATTTGAGGGTTAAGTCAGTGAAGTCGGGTGTGATGATTGTTTGTTTTTAGGGAGGCTCTAAATCTAAGTTGGGCACATTAGAGCTAGGCTTATTTTCCGCAGACATGGACAAGTAAGTTTCAATGCAAAACGCTTGATTTTACTCTGGTATAATCTTTCTCATAGGGACGACCTTAGCGTTATCAGAACCTTCTTGATGAGAGATAAAATAGATGTTGAAACTTCTGCGTCAGATAAAAAAATGGAAACTTGTAACGTTTGGCTTACTGATGCTCATTGCCGCTTTTTTTATCTACAACCAGTTCGGGAACCGTATGTCCCGTGTCGACGAGGCAAAATTTCTAATCGGCCAACTGAATACTGTTTTGGATGCCGCTGAGCAATATTCTCGTGATAATGGCTCTCTGCCTCCTATTGCTTCCGATACCGATACGAACTTCGGCTACTTAAACATCAATCACTTAATTGCAAATCCGGGCTTATCCACATGGAAAGGGCCGTACCTACCTTATGAAGATACATGGATAGGTGGCGATCAGTACATCGACCACCCAGATTACATAGCAACGCAATTACTGCTTAAGGAAAAGGATAGTCTTTGGATAAGAGGAAGCTCCGAGACAGGTTGCGAATCGTCATCATCCACTTGCTCTGTTGCAGCTTGTATCTGGTTGGTACCAACAAAAGTCGCACAAGAAATTAATAAGATTGTGGACGGCAGTTCGAGTATAGAAAGCTCAGATGCGACAGGAAAAATACGTTACGAAAAAGCTTTTGGTGGCGCTCTTATCTGTATGATTGGAGATGATTATCCAATGCCTTCAGCACAGACAAATTAAGTCGTTTCTAATTACCTCACTGGCAACTTGGTCTTAGTTTTTACCTGACCGAAGGCGAAGCTGGATTCAATAGAAGCAATATTAGGCAGGCGAGTTAGTTGTTTACGGATGAACTGCTCGTAGCTTTTTAGCGATTCACTGACTACATGCAATAGGTAGTCGTGATTGCCCGTCATCAGAAAACACTCTAACACCTCGTCAATCACTTCAATGTGCTGCTCAAAGTCTCGCATGTTCTCTTCTGTCGGCTTTTCAAGTTTCACCAACACAAACACATTGACTGGCAGGCCACACGCTTCTTGGTCGACACTGGCGTGGTAACCACGAATTATCCCTTGTTTCTCTAATGCTCGAACTCGGCGTAAGCAAGGAGAGGGCGACAGTGCTACTCGATCGGCCAACTCTTGATTAGACAGCCGAGCGTTGTTTTGCAGTTCAGCCAGTATTTTTTTGTCGATCTCGTCCATTGGCATAATCCATCAATATTGAATTTAGTTTGGCAATATTATTGCTCAAAGTGTATGTCTTACTTCGCAAATAGCAATTTTTAACATCTGCCCAAAACTAAAATTAAAGAAGGAACAACAAGCATGGAATGACTTAGGAATTATGAATACTTCAACTCAACTTAGCCCGCTGCGTAAAACCACCAAACACGAACAAGCAGAAGCTCTTGCCGTTGAGCAAGCAAAGCATTTTGGTATCGACCCAAATAGCGATTACGGCATCACGCTGATTGAACTGGCGACGACACTGTACCAAGCCAATACCAAGACACACGATCTTTGGGCATTGACGGTTGATGGACTTTCAGAGCTCGATAAAAGTGACCGAATCGCTTGGTTTAACGCCAAACGTTTTTTGTCATTCCAGATCGCTAAGATCCTCGATAATCTGCAAAACCCAATGCGCGCCACTTACCAGTCTATTGCCACCAATAATGGTAATTTTGCGTCTAAAGGTGCGTATCCAATTTTCGATAATGTCGCTGCTATATTTTCTGCAAGCCCTGTGATTACACGTACCGCGACCTATTTGTTTGCGTGTACAGAATGGATTGAAGATGCGTTTAACGGTAAAGAGCCGTTGCACGATATATATTCTCGACTGCTTAACCCTACATCGATTTCACTGGCTAACCATATGGTTGATATCGAGGCAGGCTCTAGAGCCAACGAATACCTCGCATGGAACTTTAACTCGGGTATGGCGGCTATTGATGGGTTGTTGAGCCACTTGCTCGGGCATGAAGAGATTGTTTTGGCTTCACGCAATATCTACGGTGGTTCTTACCAGCTGTTGGAAGATTGGTTTGGAAAACCTTCTAATCTGAATGTCGCGGTAGAGTGGGTGGATGGTTACTCCGGTGATGAGTTTGCGACGCGCCTTGATGAGGTTGCTGATAAATACGCAGATCGCATCGCTGCAGGTAAGAAAATCTACGTTTACCTAGAGTCACCGTGTAACCCGCATGGATACGTGTTGGATGTTTCTAGCATCAGTAAAGCTGGTCACTCTCGTGGTTGGGATGTGATTGTTGACTCAACAGTGGGTACACCATTGTTGCACCCAGTACTAAAACGTGACGATGTGATGGAAAGACCAGATTATGTGATTCACTCCTACACCAAAGAACTGGCGGGTTCTGGCACCACAACTGCTGGGGTTGTGATTGGTCGCAATGAGACTATGTTTGTGCCAAAAGGAGAGGAGGTCACTTTCACCAAGCCCAACGGTGATGAGGCCAAAATCCGATGGAACGAAACGCTGTTTTGGAATGTGTACTACATTAAGGGTGCATTCCTAGATGCAGATAAAGCGTTTGAAGTGCTCAATGGTATGAAAACGTATGAGATGCGAGTGGTGCAAAAAACGATTAATACACTGACTCTCGCGAAGATCTTTGATGCTCACCCAGACATCAATGTGTCGTGTCCTGCTTTGCCAGATAGTGATAACTATGAACACTGCCAGAACAACATGTACTTGGGGCTACCAGCGGCGCTTTTCACTATCGATATGGAAGGCAATGGCGACCGTGCGCCAATCAATCGAGATGGCTTCAAACAGTTCTTCGACATGCTTGAGCCCGCTATCGGCATGCAAGTAAGTTTAGGGCAAACCAATACAGTGGCGCTGTGTCCAGCACTGACTACGCACTCAGAACTCAGTGATGAAGCGCTCAATGAAGCCGGTATCAAACCGACGACAATGCGTATCTCTATCGGCTTGGAAGATCCTCGAATGTTCATTGCTCATATTGTCGAGGCGGCTAAATTGTCGATTGACCGCAACCACGTAGATTTCTCATCCAGCTTCCCGGGTAGTGACAATATCGATGAAATCTATATGCAAACTTATATGGATGTACACCAGAGGTTTGTGAAAAGCTTGCCGAAGTTCAGTGAGCTGAGTCAGTAACTTAGGTCAGTAAGGAAAGCTAACAAGAGAAGTCAGCGAAGTAGGTTAGCTGTAAACGTTAAATGAAAAACGTAAGGCCTCGCATGTACGAGGCCTTTTGGTTTTCGAGTAATAACATAAACCAATCTAGAATAAATCTTAGAAAAATGCATCGATGAATCACCTAATAGCCTTTAACTCGTAGAATATGGGTAATTCACTTCTTATAACATAAGGCAAATATGAGTGGAAAAAGTAGTTTTTTGGACAACACTGATGTTGAGCACTTTTTCCACTCAATGAAGCTGCAATTAACGTTGGCTAGGGTCCTTTAATTAAAGACGCTATCGCCCCAAAACTCGGCGCACTAGCCACGATTTTTCTCTTCACTCCTCGTTTTTTAAGTATTGTGTCTATCTCGGTTTGGTGAGAATGCTCAAAAGACATGATGGCGTGAGGTTTGGAGCAATATTGCTCTATCGTTGTTGGCGGTGTTTGCTTTTGAGGATTGTAAAAACAGACCTCTTGGTCAGAAAACAACTTAGTTTGAATTAAATCCGACTCGTTACTCATTAGTTCAGGTGACAAAACAAAATCTACATCGCCAGACCGAAGTAATGAAGCCCACTGAAGTTGAGTTCTGGCTGGAGCTATGTGCAGCGAACTCATCGGCGCTGCTTTCTGGAAATCATGAAACATAGGTTTTATAACGGTTTCTATTTCATAGTCGTTAGCCGCGATGGAAAAAACTTTATCATCTATTAGTGGGTTGTATTGTTGTGAGCTTGCGAAGGCTTGCATCGCTATTACGATTTCTCTGGCTTTTTCAATAAGTTCTCCCGCCTTTGGCGTAGGCGCGATGCCTCTTCCTGAAGTGACAAACAATTCATTTTTTATGGATCAGGTCGCTGCTTTAAGTATTGCGCTGATTATACATCACCTTTGAATTGGGTAGCTAAATTTACTATGCCACTAGACACCTTTTCGGCTTAGTCAGATCGATATTTTTGAATGTCGACCTCGTCAACATGTGCTTCCGGCATAAATTTCTTCGCGTAGTCGAGGTACACTCCGCTCTCCAAGAACAGTAAGAATAAGTCCATATCCAAATGCTCATCCACTGCCATTTGATACATTATATCGATAGCGATACTCACAGGCTTCGCTTTCTTGTATGGCCGGTCTCCTGCGGTTAACGCTTCAAATATGTCTGCAATCACCAATATACGTTCTGGTATCGATAAATCCTCGGCATTCAATTTCCGTGGATAACCGTTACCTTTGAGTGTTTCATGGTGCGTGGAAGCATAGCGCGGTACATTGCTCAGTTCAGGTGGAAATGGCAAAGCTTCAAGCATTCTTATCCCACTAATCATATGCTCATTGATTTTGAAACGATCCTCAGGTGTCAAAGTCCCACGTGAAATCGTTAGATTGTATACCTCACCCATGTTGTATTGATGCTCAGGAACTTGCATTTGGATGCCATGCTCAGGTTCGAATTCGACGGGTCGCACACGTCTAATGATGTGCTCAGGTTTATCTTCTAGCAGTTTTTCCATGACTGGTAGAGACGAATCCTGTTCGGGTTTGTTCATTTCTTCAAATGGCGACAAACCCAAGCGATCGTCAAAGTAACGTAACCATGTTTTCTCAGCAATTTGCTTAATTCGAGCAACTTTATCTTCACTCATGAATTCACCACCGATGTTAGCCTTGGCAAGGAACTCAAAGTCATCGTTCAACTGGCGTACTTTTTCTTTAAACTCGGCATTTGCTTTATCCTTACTTACCTCACTGTGCAATAACACGTTTAAGTAATCGATTTCTGCATCTCTCCGTAGGACTTCAAACCGAGTTCGAATTTCATTGATTCGGTTGTAGTTCGCTTCAAGTTTAGTGCCCTTATCAACAATATGTTCTGGCGTCGTAATTTTTCCGCAGTCATGCAACCAGGCAGCAATACGAAACTCTCTTCGTTCGGCATCATTTTGGAAAGCAAAGTCTTTGAGCTTACCGCTTTGGCATTTCTCAGCTGCACTTGCCAGCATCATGCCAATTTCTGGAACGCGATTACAGTGTCCTGCTGTGTACGGTGACTTATCATCGATCGCTTGAGCAATAAGGCGAATAAACGCTTCGATGAATTCTTCTTGTTGTTTTTCGTGCAATTGAATCTCAGCCATCATTTCCATCATGGCTTCGGAAAGTTCATCAATTTCTTTGACTCTGGTTGTCACATGCTGAAGCAATGCGAATGTGGTGCACCAAGCCAAAAAGTGAAGTTGAAGAAGGCTGCTTGGAACGATGATTATCGGGCACGAGTCTTCTTTGGGTTATAAATTGAACAAAGTGTGCTCGCGCCCTGCAACAGGGGGGGGATGCACATGAACAAGGGTTTTCATGAATAGGGGCAATCGATGGAAGTGGCAATTTCGAGAAGGAAATTGCCCCTAGTTAAAGTGTAACCTGCATGCATATCGGCAAATAAGCGCTCACATACGCTATATAACAATGTTCCGTATTTAGCTTTCTCGATTATGCCTGCTAAGTCAGCAGGCATTTATTGGTGTTATTTCGCTTTTGATGCGGCGTGGTGTTCAATCATGAAGGCAATAGCTTCATCGTTTAAACAAGATTTACTCACATATTGGCGCTGTTTACCGATATGCAGGATAAAACCAAGATCGGTCTGCTCAAGTTGGTCGATGTCACTCCACGCGATGGTGTTGGTCGCTTTGTGGTTTTTGTAACTTACTCCGTTAGCGTCACCTTGAAAGACAATTTTGCTGCCTGCGCCTGAGCTGATTTTTTGTCGCCATAACCACCAGGTTCTTTTGCAGTACACACTGAATGCTTCAATCACACTCAAAACAATAAAGAACCAGCCAACATAGCCGTTAGGTAATAGTTCAAACTCCAGCAGAACCACACCAAAAATAAGAAACAGTATTCCTTTTAAGTAGGCTTTTGGAAATTGAGTCGGAAGGCTAGTTTGATCATAACACTCCGCGAAAAACGTCTTGTCGAGTTTGTATTCTGTAGTGAAACCGGGTTCTTTAGACATGTGAGGCTACTTTATGGTTCTCTGTGAATGGGCTGTCAGTGGGCAGGTGTCCCACGCTGCAATTTTGCAACTTGATTATTGTATCGCTTCTCACTGTTTTTATTTAGATATTTTGGCTCTGTTTTGTAAATCGATGATACTTAACGGGTCTATTCTAACTTTAGCTATCAGACTAGTGTAGGGGCATCTTTAAAGTCACCTAAAAAATTGGTGATGGGATGGATAGATCTGTGGAGTCACCCGGTTGTTGGGACTACTGGCCTTTTTGGATAAAACTTCGATCTCATTTTGTTGGTTGATGGAGTCTATAGTGATTAGCGTGCTTTATCACTACTGTTGAGGGGCTGGCATAGTCTGCTCTAACAGAATAAACATATGAAGCTTGCAAAGTTCATCACTGTTCACTCTGAGAGGCCATGCCCAAAGCGATACCTTGGGCATGGCCTTATTCTATTTCAGTTTTAGGATCAGTACTCGATGAATAATGACACCTGCTTAACGTTAATGAAGAAACTTCTTTCATAGGGAGAAGAGGTAAGAGCAATATCTAGTTTGTTCAACCCAGACACTCTCTTCTCATTTAATGCTTCTAATAGTTTAGAGTTGGTAAACCTAAGCGTTTGACCGGCTTCTACGTTGTTGAATGTAGTGAGTGGATTACTCCATGCTGCACATATTGTAAAAGACTCACAGAACGTGTCGTAATCCAGTGTGTTTGGAGACCAAGTTTGATTAACGATATGCGCAGTTACATTGTTGAATGGAAATTGAAGAGTTGAATCTCCGAAATCAACAATAAGCGTTGCCTATTTAATTTTCCCTCGAACCTCACTTAAGTCAAAACTCGCTAGTGTTTCGTAGTCGTATGGGATTGAAGCCCCCGCTCTTAAGTAACCACCGACACGATGTTGCGTGACATGTGTTGCCGGGGTTGCTTGCCAGTTTTCTCTTTCCAAACCGAATAGGTTAGAGGGGAGGGTCACATTCACTGGCGGACTGAAATCAGAGGCTTGGTATGGTGGAGTTTGACCGAGAACTCCTTGTCGATAGGAGTCAACGCCACTGTAGATTAGCAGTGCGTTCAGTTCATAAGGACCATCGGCTTGCTTAAACGTGTCACCAGGAACGGTAAACTTGATGGTGTTTTCGCCAGCCTCAAGCGGTTCTTGGAAACTCACTAGCTCTAAATACTCTCCGGCTGCACCAACGATATTTACCGAACCTGTGTAAGTTCCACTGCGCGTAACATGGATAGGAAACTCAAAACTCAGCGAATCAATGTAGGTTCCATCTTGCGACATAGTCGGTGTGGTGACTAAACTCCCCGTGACTTCAATCGGTTCGCGGCAACGCTCAAAAGATGCTAAATCAATAAATTCTTCAAACTGAATTCGAGGGGCTGAAATTCGTATGTCATCTTGAGTGATTGCGTAGATGATCGTCGGGTTGGAGGTCAAAGTAGACGCTGAATCAAACGCGCCAAAAATATCTTCAGTTGAGTACTGTAGAGTGACGATTTGCTTCGCAGGTTTGAGTTGCAGACGTTTGCTTGTGTTGAGCTCGTCAATTCCATCGGTGAGGTAACCATGAATGGCAAAATCCCCCGCGGATTTAACATCAAGTTCCAAGCGCTGCTCTAAGGCAATAACACAGCCTTCAGAGGAAAACAGTGGAGCGAGTGAGAGGCTGACAAATTCAATGTCAGAGGGTAGTACGTGGATTTTTTTACTTGTCTGGCGAGTGATAGTTGTTCCATATTCTTCAAAAGACGTTATGCCTTCAATTAGATAATCCCCTTCAGCGGGTGGAACGAAAATATTGCTGTAGACACCATCTTTAGCAATAGCATCGAAATTGACACCCTCATCTTTAAGCGTCAGGCGTGTTTTTATTCCAGCTTCATCAATGATCACTGCGCTGGTTTGGGCACCTGTGATTGGATTCCCTTTGTTTGTCAGCAATGCAGAAACGGGAACTGGTTCACCGACCACAAATTGGTTTGCAGCTATCGCCATGCCAAACGCAATAGGGGATTGGATCGCAACCTGAGCAATAATTACTGTGTTGTAACTTGGGTTTGGAAAATCAACGACGATCTTCCATTCGCCAGGTTCAGGGTTAGTTACTTCAGGCAAAAATAAATAGCTGCCCGGTAGCGGCGGACTTTGTGTGTCACCTGAAAGTATGTTCGCTTGCACATCATTGGATGATGTTGCGACTTGCCCGTTAGGCTTGACTAAATATACGGTTGCATCATCCAACGGCACGATGATTTCTGCTTTTAGGGCTTCCGCTTTGTCGATGGTAAATAGCATTGTGACTTCGTTATCGTTACTAGTCACTGGTTGAGATAGTGTCGTGCTTGTACTCATCCCAACGGGTATTGCATTACTGGCGATAGCCGGTGTGATGAAGGTACAGAAAAGACTGAACACCATCACTAATTGCTTGATGAATTTCATTGTGGCCACTCCTTAGCGCATTGAAATAATTTGTTGTAGAAAACGTTCAACGTTTTGTCCCGTTTTCATTGTTGAGTGGTTAGCCAATACGTTACCCAATGCATTGGTATAACTTGGGTTAGCGCTTGCCAAGGTCACAACAACATCATTTTCTTGCGGTACTGTTTGAATGGCTTGGTAACTGACTATGGTGATTGGATGAGCTTGTGGTCCATGCACACTTGGCATTGTGACCGATTGAGTTTGAGTATCGAGGTAGGCCGCAGAACTAAAGCTTCTTAGCGCCTGCCAAGCGGTAACGCCTGCCCAACGCGATCCCCACGGGAATAGGCCAACGATATCAGGATCTTTCTCAATAACACCGTCTTGGTTGAGATCGGCATTTGCCCCAATAGAAAATGTATTTGCAATATTGCCGCGAGTACGCATTTGGATCGCGTTTGATGCTGTATCCGTTGTTAGATCACGGATACCAGGCATTTTAGGACCCGCAAACGGAATATTTGGGAGTTGCATGTACTTGCCGGCGTAATTATTTGGATCGGTACTGACGTTACTGTAGATATCGGCGTAGTGGTCCATTTTTATCACCGACAAATCTGCTGCGACGCTACCAAGGTGAGGTGTGGAGAAAGTAGAAAGGGAGGTTATCTCAAAGGAAGGGCTAAGTGCTTTGAGGTTTTGGGTATCTAGCCCGCCTTTACTGTGTGCAATGACGTGAACTTTGTCGGATTTCAACTCATCGAGAAAACCCTGAATTTTGTTGTTCAAGATATTAGCGTTAGTCGCTGTGGTTCCATTTTTGTCAGCAGAGAAACGAGTATAACGAATGCCATAGTCATCAAGTGTAGAAAGCACGCCTGGAGCCGTATCATCATCCCAAGTGTCTGATTGTGCAGCAATGCCATGAGCAAGAATCACAGGAATGGCAACATCAAACTCGATTGAGACCCAATCGACAGACATACACCAGTTGTCTCCCGTATTGCCAGTATCAATATCGACGCGAATCTCATTGTTTTGGCCGAACTTGATATCACTGATATCGACTTGAAGGTTAGTATCCGTCCAGCGGTTATCAGAGCCTTGCAGCGTACCTAAAGATTTTCCGTTAAAAGATACGACATCTATTTCTGGAGCAATATTACTGACGTTGGCATTGGAGTCTATGTCGAAGACCGGCATGCTAATCCTTGCGTTAGAACCGAGAACGCCTTTTTGCTGCATATCGCCCAGTTTACTTGGGGCAATTCTCCCGTCACTTTGTAAAACGTTGGGGCTGACAACCATAGGAACAGGTAAAGAGATAAGTAGAGGTCCGCCAGAAGCATAGGTACAACCGGTATCCAGACCAGGACCAGAATTGACAACATAAACGCCGAGTACTTCTTGCGGTGGGGCTATCCCAGAGCTTTGTGAACGCATCGAGAAATTACGCAATTCGTGTGAATCAGGTATATCTTCGGCACTCGCGAAACTCGGAGAAAGTAACAAAACACTGAGCGTGGCGCTCGGAATGTATAGTTTCATTTGTTTACCTTTGAGTATAGGTTATCCAAGAATTTGGTTGAAGAAAGCTCTATCTGTAGTTGTAAGGTAAAGGCTTGGAGTTTGATGTGAAATTTATTGGGTATAATTTCGGCTTGTTACTCAATTGATAAAACTGCTGCTCTATTTTTTTTCAAAATAGGAAGAGTGCGATCGTAGTTTCTGGATTGCGGAAGTTATGTCCTTATTTTCAAAAGGAGGGGGATAGTGCTCTAATATTGTTAGAACAATCTAAGTTAGTTTATGAAAGAGTAGCTAAGAATAGGAAAATCAAAGTTGGATGTAGGTTTGTTACAGAACTACATAGAGCGCGCTGTTCTGAATGGCTGACTACTAACCTAACTGGCTGTGCAAAGTTAGGTTAGTAGAAATTATGTGGCTGTTAATTCAGATTTGAGAGATAAGGGCTAGTGTTTTTTAGTAAAAATGGTAAAGGTCGCAATAAACTGAGGTTTGTTATTACATCGTTCGCTACATAGTGAAAACAGGCGACATACCGCTGTCTTGTCCACTCATTAGCAACAAGCCAATTAAGACAAGCAAAACCCCACCAAAGAGTTGTAAATAATGACCTGCGGCTTTCAGTGTCGCACTGTTACTCTTGCTACCTGCAGCCAAATAGCGTTTTACCAAGTTCTTGCCTGTTAGTGTCATTATAGCAATCGTCGAGGTTGTGAAAGCAGTACCAATCGCCATTGCAAAGGCACTGACAACCCCCATCCAATATAAGCCAACCATGTTTGCGAAAAGCAGAACCATAATCGCGCCAGTACATGGTCTCACGCCAATCGTCACGATGATTCCCGCATATTCTCGGAGCGTTGAGGCTTTGTTAATTGCGTCTGCATCGGCAACATGCTGGTGGCCGCACCCACAGTCGGCATGAGAATGATCTGCATGAGTGTTAGCTGCGGCTTGCATTGTGCTAGTAGCGTCGATTATCGGAGAAGGGGCTGATATTGATGAACGAAGTGCCATTGGCGAACGCGCTGAAATTGTCGCAGCTGTGTCTGTTGCGAGTGTAGTGATGGCTTTCACTTTCAGCTTAGGCTTACGCATAGCGGTGTAGATGTTTTTCAAAGCCTTCCAACATATAAGCGCGCCGACGACCGCGACTAAGGCAAAGCTTAATGAAACAAACATATTCGCTTTGTCATTCACTACTCGCATGGAAGCACTAAAGCCCCACAGCAACACGCTTACTAGTAAGATTGCGACCAATGCTTGTAAAAAAGCGGAGACGACCGTAAGCACTAAACTCGCCTTGGCTTTGGTTGGGTGAGTCGCTAAGTAAGTCGACACGATAACTTTGCCGTGCCCAGGCCCCAAAGAATGAAGCATGCCATAGATAAAGCTGAACCCGATAAGGTAACTGCCTGCGCCCCAAGGGTTGGATTTAGCTTCATAGAGCAGGTCTGCAAGTTCTGAATTGACTTCTCTTTGCCATTGAATGCTAGAGATAACTAACGATGGCCACATGGACCACAGTTGATACGCACCAATAGCAATAAGCACGAACGCGCCAGCACCAATGAGGTAGTGATTGATTTTGGATTGATTTTTCTTCATTTAACAAGAACCTATATCTGAAATCTTTCTGTTAATTAGTTGCCATGCTTAATCAGCTAGACGCTGACTTAAAGGCTGAAACGAATCACTGCGACTAAGAAGCGGGAACTGCCGCACAATGAAGCTCAACCGATTGTGTAAACAGTTGGCCTAGCGTGTTATCTGGATCTGCATCGACAGGTAAAGACATTGCATAACTCATTTGCTCTGGCGTCGGGTTAGGCTCGATTAATTCTAAATGGCATTGTCTTGCTAGTTCAGGTGACAATGTCACGTCTCTGTTGGATAGCCACGACATGTCGACAAAGTAACTAGGGTCAAAAATCAATACGCGAAGCGAGTTTCGTGTCACAGGCTTAGGTTTAGAAAGTGGTAGGTCAAATGTTAGAACCATCTTGGCTTTATCACGCTCAAACTTTGCGTTCTCAACCACCTGATATTTGATGGGCTCTTCACCATCATAAAAGTACGTGAAGTAGTGCTCGTACATCATGTTTTCGATTACAGACGCAGCGAGCTTTTTGAATGTTTCAGTTTCTGTATCGGCAGAGACGTCTTCTCCATCCAACATGTACATCGAGGTCATTGCATCAAAAGACCACTCCATAGAGAGACCGGTGATCATGCCATTCTCTCCCTCAATATGAGTTTTCATCTCTATCCAAGAGTGAGGGTGGGCATATAGATTTGGCGCAAAACACAATAATGCTAGGCCAACAGTCAAGCCCTTGAGAGAGCGAAAGCATGTCGAGAAACGGCTTACATAGCGTGTGGAGAGGCGATTGATGACATCGATTAGAATAAATGGCTGTTTCATGAGAAATGATGGTAATTTAGTGTGATGTTATATTATAACAACCCGATGCGTTGTTCACTTCAAATTATAAGCTTGTTTACATTGAAGCCGACTGCAATTCTTGATTTTCAATCCAACCTATTTTTCCTATAAACATCTTTGATTGGTCCCTAATTCGACATTATTCAGACTAGTGTGTGACGTTGAATAGTCGATTAAGCTCTCGGTTGTGCGAGGCCTTTTTGTAATGGGTTTGAGCTTGGCTCTTGATAACAGGCATTAACAACGCAAAAAATACCCCCAGTAAAAATACTACCCCCTAGTATATATGGTTATTTGAAAGGTAACTGAGATAGGCTGAAGATGACGGTAAGTTTGGGTGCTTGTGATCTTAGTTATCGATCCAGTAAATCTTATTTTTCACATGATAGTTATTGGCATATGCCAATAATGGGGCGTATGCTGAACTCCTGATCATCAATAACAGGAAGTTACTATGTTATACGCAGTACCTTGTCGCGACCTTCATGTTGGCAACCACTTTGCTCGTTCCCCACAGATCGCGATTGTCGATGAACAACGACAGATAAAACAGATTGTTCCTTTGATTGACTCCGACACCTCTTGCAATAAAAAGAAGCAATGGATTTCGGTTCTCCGTTCTTACGATGTGAAATCTGTGGTGGTTCGTTATATTGGTAAGAAGATGCTGGCGCACTTGTTCAATAACGATATTCGAGTCTTGGCATCGACAGGTAAGGCAGAAATCGGGGCTTTGGATTTCGACAATCTACGGGAAGTGACCGATCTCGATTATGGTCGCGAGCCGAGAAATAGTGGGTGTGGCAATAAAACGTGCGGCGAAAACGGGCACAAAAAACAAGCTTCGATTCTAATGGTACAGCCTAATCAGCTAGGTGCTATTCGAGGGTTCCGACAATGACCTTTTTGTTGACGCTATTGGGGTTTGTCGGAGTCGTTACATTGATGGCGATAGGCGTGATTTTTTCGCGCAAGCCAATCAAAGGCAGCTGTGGAGGATTGGCGCAGTTAGATATTGAGCGTGAATGCAATTGCAAGGATGTGTGTGAAGGGCAAAGCAAAAAGCTGTATCAGATTACTGAGCCATCAAGCTAAGTATCGAAGTAAGCATCAGAGTTCTCGCTCACTGAGTTAAATAACTTCTGGCTAACACGTTAATTAACTACTTTGAATCACCAACGCGTGACCATTGACGATGCACTTGGCGACTTTAGCTCGTGCACGCTTGATAATGTTGCCGAACGTTTGGCGAGACACCTGCATTTGTTCAGCGGCTTCAAGCTGGCTCAGGCCTTCTTGATCAGCCAAGCGCAAGGCTTCGAGCTCTTCCAATAGCAATTCTTCTTTATGAAGCTCGTCCATAGGAACACCATTGGGCTTAAAACAAGAGTAAGCCGTACGGGTACACAACTGGCGATGTTTTTTTGGTCGAGCCATATCAATCTCTAGCAATCTATGGGTAAAGGTAAGTATGAAGGTTTTCATTCCACACAATCATCGGCGTTGCCAAGTGTGCAGCCAAGGTTTTTTCAACGACAGCGCCATTTGTTTTGAAGCTATTGGCGAGCATGACACTTTAACTAAGCATGAGGCAGTAGCTAAATATAAAACCAGAGCCAAGATTGTACCAACAGATAAAACTGAGGGCTACGATGGCATCATGCAAGGTGGCATTGTCACTACACTGCATGACAGCGCGATGTTGCATTGTCTATTTCAGAATGATATCAAGGCGATGACGGTGAGTTTAACCTCTCGTTTTCATCATCCGATTTTGATTGGTCAAGAACTGGAAGTTCGTGCCCAATGGGTGAAAAGTAGACGTAATATCTACTTCCTAGAAAGCCAAATTACTCAGTGCGGAAAGTTATGTTCGTCGGCACAAAGTCAGTTTATGTCAGTTTCTAGCTATCAAACTTAAGCTTGGTATAGCGGTGTTGTTTTATCAGTTATAAAAGTCCAACTACGGTTTCATAATCACTGAAAATAACGTGTACGAAGAAGAGATTAACCGCGCCCTGTTGAAGATTCGTGAGTCACGAAAGTGGCGTAAAATCTTGGTCGATTATTTCGCAGATCAGTAATCGAAATTAGAGGCTTATTCAAAAGCTTTTGGACTTTCGCCGTTACAGTTGATCTGAATCTGAGGCCTTGATCTTTTTGAAGTATTTAAATGCACTCCAAACCGCGTAAGCCGCAACCCCTACAATCAATGCCGAGCGAAGGAGAATAGGCGCATCATGCTCAAGTTGACCAACATGAGGAACAATACTGGCAAACAATCGACTGGTAAAAAGCAGCCCCATTACTAACATAATTACTTTATTCATGTGACCTGCCATTCAATTGAGTACGTTGCACAGAACGAGTTTTGGGGCGATTACACGGTTAACACGCCAGACAACGATTCTGCTCGAGATAAAATCATGCGCTTCTCAAACGTAACCGTCAATGCGATATCGGCGTTAAGCCAGTAAGCTAAAATTTCGTTTTTGGAAGGGGGCTGTTCTGGTGCTGGAGTTTCGAGTTCGAGACTGTGGAAGGGCTATGACATCTTCCCGTGAAATTGATTTTCCGGATTTAATATTCTGATTTATGATCGCATGCAATCTAGGGGGGACAAATGTCCTCCTCTTTGTTTCTATCGGCGCTACAAAAATCAAATAATAAAGGACACCCCTATGGACCTATTCGCCCTACTTGATATCAATAATACCTTAGTCAATATCCCAATAGGGGGTGGCTACGCGATGAGCTGGATTGAAGCATTCGGCACCGTGTTTGGTCTGTTGTGTATTTGGTTTGCAAGCCAAGAAAAAACCATTAACTACCTGTTCGGATTGCTGAATGTCACCTTATTTGCGGTTATCTTTTTCCAAATTCAGTTATACGGACTGCTACTTCTTCAATTGTTCTTCTTCTGTGCCAACATTTACGGTTGGTACGCATGGACACGTCCTAATGAGCAAGGTGAAACGCTAGAAGTTCGTTGGTTGAGCCAAAATAAACTAGTAGCAACGGCCGTAGCGTGTGTGATTTCTATTGCTTTGTTAACTATGTACATCGACCCATTCTTTTTTGCGCTAGCAAACATCGCGGTAGATAGCTTGAATCTATTTGGTGCGGATTTAGCGGAGCCAGTGCTTGAACCGGATGCGTTCCCATTCTGGGATGCCACGATGACCATTCTATCTATTGTTGCTCAAGTTCTTATGACACGTAAGTATGTTGAAAACTGGATACTGTGGATTGTGATTAACATTATCAGCGTTGGTATTTATGCGACGCAGGGTGTGTACGCAATGTCTGTTCAATACGCAATCTTAATGTTTATTGCGGCAAACGGTACTCGTGAGTGGGCACGCACAGCTAAACGAAACAGTGATAAATCGTTAACTCAAGCAACGGCTTCTTAGGAGTGAAGATGGCAAAGCAACCTCATATCTGCGTTGATGAAACGCAAATTGCTCCGTTAGTTATTGTTTGTGGGGAGCCAGATAGAGCGAATCGAATCGCTAACTTGCTTGAACATGCTGAACTGGTCTCTGAAAACCGTGAATATCGAATCTTCACTGGTCAATATCAAGGTAAAGCGATATCGGTTTGCAGCACGGGCATTGGTGCACCTTCAATGATCATTGCGGTAGAAGAGCTTAAGTTTTGTGGTGTGACTCATATTGTCCGAGTAGGGTCTGCAGGCGCAATGCAGTCACATATCGGGCTTGGTGAGCTAATTATTGCAGAGGGCGCGGTTCGTGATGAGGGGGGATCTGCGGCTTACGTTAAACCGTCGTATCCCGCTTATGCAAGCTTCTCCCTGCTCAAAGAGCTAGATGGGTTCTTGCAGCAGCAGTCAACACCTTACTATTTGGGCACGGTACGCTCACACGACAGTTTTTATACCGATGACGAGAAGGCGCTTTGTCAGTACTGGAATGGCAAAGGCATTTTAGGTGCAGACATGGAAACATCCGCGCTGTTTACCGTGGGACGCTTGAGAGGGCTTAATGTCGCTTCTATCTTGAACAATGTTGTCTTGTACGAACAAGATGTAAAGGAGGGCGTTGGGCAATATGTCGATGAGGCAGAGGTAATGATGCAAGGAGAGCGGCTAGCGTCATTAGCGGCACTGGAAGCATTAATTACTCAATAAGAGCCTGAATAAATGCAAGACGAAAGCGATGGGAGACCGTCGCTTTTTTATTGGGTTCTCTCCTGTGGTTTAAGTGGTTACAATCGTTTGAATATAAACAGCAGTAATGCAATGAGAGAGTAAGTATGAAGATTGCACCATACTCAAGCGGACGCTTTAAAAACTACTTAGAACAAAAAAGCTCTGAATTTAGAGATCTCATCTACCAACACCAAGTTAACTCTCGTTACTTCAATCAAAATGATGAAATCCTACGTCAAGGTGAGCAGCTTCAGTATCTTTATGTAGTGCCCGCTGGAAGAGTCTCTATGAGTATTTCGGCGGCTAATGGGCGACGCTTTCAATTGGGCGAAGTGAATTGTGATTATCATATCTTCGGTGAGATGGAGTTTTTCACGCAGACCCCTTGTCAGTGGAACGTAGTGGCTGATGAACACATGCAAGTTGATGTTATTTGTATCCAGAAACTATCAGAAGCACTACTTGAAAATCCGGGGATGATGTTCTTCTTTGCCTCTGCATTGGCGGAAGATTATCAAGACTCTATGGGTATTTACACTAACCGTCTTTTACACTCAATTACCTACAATATTGCGTATGATTTATTGGTTCAAAGCGAGACTAACACTGTGTTAGGCGGTTTCGATAAAGTGAATCAAGAAGCAGAACGATTTGGTACATCGAGCAGAGTGTATCGAAGAGCGGTTAAAGACCTATTAGACAAGGGTTTCATCAGAAAAGGAGATCAAGGGTTAGAAATTGTCGATCAGCGAGCACTGCAAGCTTTTATTGACTCCTACGAATAATAAAAGAGCTTGGCACTTACTTAAATGCCAAGCTCGGTTTTTCAATGTTTACTATTAACTACTCGCATCTATTTATGAGCGACTTTCTCTCAGCAACTAGCAACTAGCCCGTAAGTGTCCGCGCACCATTACCGGCGACTAAGTATTAATCCTTAAGCTTTTGCATACATGAGTGTTCTATAACCACCGATTAAGTTGCGTGCTTTAAAGCCGTTGTTGACGAGTTGGCGATAAGCCACGTTACCACGTAACCCGACTTGGCAGTAGATTACAATCTCTTTGTCTGCTTGGAGCTCACTCATTCGATCACGCAGTTGGTCGACAGGAATGTTGATTGCGCCTTCAATAAAGCCACCATTTTCTAGTTCGCTAGGGTTACGAACATCGAGTAGGAGTTGGTTGTCGCTTAATGTTGCAATCTCATCGAAATGAATAGGTGTCGCGTCACCTTTAATAATATTGTTGGCAACAAATGCGGCTTGGTTAATCACGTCTTTGGCACTCCCGTAAGGTGGTGCATAGGTTAATTCAAGGTGTTGAAGCTGATCAACGGTCATACCTGCACGTTGAGCTACTGCCATAACATCAATGCGTTTATCAACGCCATCTTTACCGACGGCTTGCGCACCTAGTATTTTCCCTGTCTTAGGGGCGAATAGCATCTTGAACGAGACAATCTCAGCGCCAGGATAGTAGCTAGCGTGGCTTGCGGTATGCACATAGACTTTTTCATAGTCGACGCCTTCACGCTTCAACTGTTTTTCGTTTTTCCCTGTTGAGGCAACGGCTAGGTCAAAAATCTTACAGATAGCTGTGCCCTGTGTACCTTGATAGATTTCATTGCGTCCGAGCATGTTGTCGGCAGCCATACGACCTTGACGGTTAGCAGGGCCAGCAAGCGGAACTAGAGTTTGTGCACCTGTGACAAAGTCTTTTTCTTCGACCACATCACCCACAGCGTAGATGCTAGGATCGCTAGTCTGCATCATTTCATTGGTGTAGATACCACCTAGTTCGCCAATTTGAAGTCCTGCTTCTTTTGCTAACTTAGTCTCAGGACGCACACCGATAGCCATGATTAAGATATCAGTAGTTAATGACTCGCCATTATTAAGTGTTAATTCTAATTCACCCTCTATGTGTTGGTGCTTCTCGCTCTCGCCTGAATCAAAACTTGCGATGTGTTCGTTAGGTATATATTTCACAGACTCAAGCGCGACGCCGAGTTTTAGGTCGATGCCTTTGTCACGAATCTCCGCATGGGCAAAGCCGGCCATTTCCCGGTCTACTGGCGTCATTACTTGGTCAGCCATCTCAATCAACGAAGTCTTGATCCCAAGCTGATGAAACGCTTCCATCATTTCCAAGCCGATAAAGCCACCGCCAACAACTGTCGCGTGCTCAGGTTTATTCATTTGGATTGTTTCGATGATGCGATCCATATCTGGAATATTGCGTAGTGAATGGGTGAGGGGGTTATCGATTCCTGAGATGGGAGGAACGACGGCACCGGCTCCAGGGCTGAGTAATAAGAAGTCGTAACTCTCGCTGTAGTGATTACCATCAACAAGATTTTTGACTGTAACGGTTTTATTGGTGCGATCAATAGAGGTAACTTCGTTCATCACTCGTGCGTCAACGTTGAAGCGAGCTAAGAAGCTTTCAGGTGTTTGTAACAGAAGCTTGCTTCTATCCTCGATATCGCCACCTATGTGGTATGGCAATCCACAGTTGGCAAAAGAGACGAATGGTCCTCGTTCAAACATTATTATTTCGGCTTCTTCACTAAGACGACGAGCGCGTGCAGCAGCTGAAGCACCTCCAGCTACGCCACCGATGATTACAATTTTAGTCATACGTTTACCTATTACTGTCTCTAAGTTTAACTATACAAATTGCCGAGCATAGAGCTTGTATCTTCTTAATGATCAGTACTGGCTGGTCGCCGGCGATTGAGTAGTTTTCGAAATACCTAGATACTATAAAGATGTAAATTAGCATTGTCTAATATTTATTTTGAAGCTATCACCTCGGGATTGAGCGTTTGGTCCAAGGGCTGTGATTAGACTAAAGCACGCTAGTAAAGGTAATACGCGTTAGCGAGTCGAGTACAGGTTAGCCAAATTAACTGTCATGAGCATAATGAACAGGATCACGGATGTGCTGACTGATTACGTTCTTCAGATCTTGTTCATACAGATCTAGCCAGGCATAACGCTCGCGATACAACTTACGCTTTTGACGTTTTAGAGCTTCAAGATCTTTCCTGTTCGGGTTTGTCGGGAGACGATAGAAATAGTTATCATGCACCTGTCCATCGTGCTCTTCCCACAGACTGTCGTATTTAAGGCTGATGTCTTTGTTTTTCTTACCGTAGCGTAATGAGTTCGAGACATGACCAGACTCTTTTACCGCATAGATATTGTCGATACCCAAGTTAATAGCGAGCAGTCGTAGTGTTTCTACCATGAAGGATTTAGGTCTTAAACCGTAAAAAGCTTTGGTGAATGTGCGGCTAAATCCATTGTCATTGGCGCCACCCTGTATACCGCCGATGTAGATGTTGTTGTCGAAAACAGTAAACGAAATGGTATACATTTTTTCGAGTTGAGAGTTGGTCAATGAAATTGTCAGTTCACCTTCTTTTCTCGCGTTTCTTTCGAAGCTGAGATTAACCAGATAAACGTTGTCATCTATCTCAAGTTTTAAAAGATTGAGCCTTTCGTTATAGATTTGGTGTCTAGCTTCTGTTGCGAAGGTGTTTTCAAACCAGTCGTAGTGTTTGGATAAGATATCGATCTTTTCTTTATTGCTAAAGCCAGTACATAAGTAGGGAGTCACAAATTTAGAAAGGAAGTTGGGTTGCTTGATAAATAATAACTTTCTCTCTTCAGAGTTGAAATTATTACTCATTTTTCGAGTAGCTGAATAATAAAACAGGGCTCGAATAGTAAACTTAACTATCGCTTTGTACTTACCCTTATTTTTATGGGTATTTGCTTCAATCCCCATGCGAACGACATTCATAATCACCTCAAAGAAGAAGGATTGCTCGAACATAGTCGTGTCATGAACCCTTCCAATAATCTCACCAATAATCTCACCAATAACAAGAAAATGATGATAGTGAAAAAGGTGATTTGGGTAAGTATGGATATGTATAGCTATGTAACTCAATCAGTTACTTAGCGTTCAGATGTTGGACAGATGTGTTTGTCGCTTTAGTGGGGAGGGGTATCAATGTTATTTATTAGAGGCGCTTGCTCCTAAATCAAAAATGCCACTACAAATCTGCAGTGGCATTAGAACGATAACAAACTATCACCTTGCTTAAACCTAAACTTTAGTTCTTATATAAACTAAAGTTCTAACAGTTTAGCCAGTTCACGCTCTTCGAGAAGCTCTTCAATGCGTTGACGAGTCTTAGGCGTTTCGGCTTGCGCTTTAGTCGACTTGCCTGCTTTTTTGCTTCGGCTCGTTTTCGCTTTTTCCTTAGTCGTCATCGTAATCTTCCTTGTGTTTTTTGTGTTACAGGTTGCACGTCTCTTTTAGTGCCTTGCCCGCTTTAAATGCTGGCGTCTTTGATGCGGCAATCTGAATCTCTTCTCCGGTTCGCGGGTTACGACCAGTGCGAGCAGCTCGAGAGTTAACTTTAAAGCTACCAAATCCAAGGATCGATACGTCATCACCGTTCGCAAGCGAAGTAGAGATACCTTCAACTAGCGCATTTAGTGCTGTGCCTGCTTGGTCTTTTGAGATGTCTGCAGAAGTCGCGATGTGTTCAACTAATTGAGATTTGTTCATAATCTATATTCCTTATTGAGTACGGCTGGCGTCTACCTTTAGCACCTAGCTTATGCGATCTTATCAACAGCAATTGAAATAATGTCAGTGAGCGGGTAGAGCTTTGTAAAGTAACCAACAGAATTGACTATAAAAGCATCTGTCGGTTCAATCAATGCAATTCATTGATTATTATTGGTTTATAGACATGTTGCCCAAATTTACTTGAGAAAAGAGCATTAGGGTTGCCCGTTCGATTCATAATCCAAATCGAAGCTGTCATCTATCACGTTGATAACGAAAGAGTAAAAACAAAGAAGCCCAGCTTAATTGCTGGGCTTCATGTTGTGCTGTCAGAGCGATTTGTTAATTCAGAACTATTTAGTAATAAAAATTTGTTCTGTTTCTAGTGATGTCATCGTGCGAACTTGACGCCAAATGTAGTAGAAAATACCTAACATCATCAGCATGCTTGGGATGGCGATTGCTGGGTAGCTGTAAAGTGTCAGCTTGCCAAGTTCTTCATTAAAGGCAGCGGTGCCAGCAGGGCTAGTCACAATCCAAGTCGCTAGGAAGTAGTTCATAGCTGAAGAAAATGCGAAAGTACTCGCGAATAGGTAGTTGGATGTCATTAGACAACGATCAAACTTTGCTTGGTTACCGAACTGCTTTAGGCGCTCTTCAATAAGAGAGATATTTAACAGGGCCGGTGTGAAGATAACTTTCTGGATAAACGGGTAGCGGGTGAAGGTTGAGCCAAGAACCGCCAAACCAATTAGACCAGGGATTAATGCTTCTTTTAGTGCTAACCAACGAGTGTCTAGCTCAAAGAAACCAATACCGCCCGTCAATAGCACGCTTACAAAGCCGAGCGCAGCGATGAAGTTGAACTTCTTATTGCGGATTAACTCCATGCCACCATAAGCAATAGGGAAGGCAAGGGCAACAAGCAAAGCTAAGCCTGTTCCGAGATGCTCATCTCCACTGAACTTCATTAAAATGAATGAAGGAAGAAAGACGTTAAACACGACTTCGAAAAGAGGACTCGATTTTTTGTTTTCTGTGTTACTCATAATTTCTAAATACATTATGTTATGGATTTATTCTCAGGGATTGTTGTTTACCTCGCCCAAGATGTAAAGCCTTAAGGCGTCATGCTGTGTAACGACATGTGACATCAACGACATCTCTGAGCCTATATAACGCTCAATTTAATACTTTGTGAGGGATGTTTATCTGGCCGACTTGGGGAAATCGAGTGGAAATTTTGGTTTAGTTTATTCAAACCTAATTCAGTTTATTGCGTTGTCGCGTACTCTCACTCACATTCACCGCTCTTAAACGATTGATGAATGTGAAATGAGGCAGAACAGAAAGGAAGAGTTATAAGCCCATTATTCGTCGAAAAGTAGGTTAAAGCTCAAAGGGATTTGGTTGGAAATCGCTAATCCACCCACGGTCGCTGAAAGTTTGTTTAGATTCTCTGTAGATATCCCAAAATCAGCGCCATTGACGATGATTGTTGAAGCTGAGCTAACCATGACAAACCCTGAGGATGGAACCACCACAACTGGGAAGTCGATCGTTTTGGTTACGCCGTGTAAAGTAACTTCCGCTGCTACTGTTGTTCTTTTTGGATCACCAGATAGCATCGACGGTTCAACCTTCCCAGAGATCTTCACTTCAGGAAAAGTCATCGATTCAAAGTAGAGTTCATTCAGTCTCTGGTCACGAATAGCGACTCCGGTGCTCACGCTTTTCAAGTCCAATACTATTGAAAACTGGCCCTCTTCGGTAAGTCCTCCAGACATAGGTTTGATGGATGCGGGCTCGACAACAAACTGCTTTTTAATGGTCGCGAATGTGATGTTCGATAACTTCGGATCTAATGTGTAGCCCGACTCCGCGAAAGATTGAGCGGAGATAACGGTGCATAGGAGGCCGAATGTAGAGATTAGTTTTTTCATAAGTTGTCACCAGATTGATGAATTCACAGGTTTACGTTCTTGAGTCGTACGTTTTTAAAATGACTTTTTGGAAAGAGTGATTGAGAGAAGCTTAGTTCAGCATTCGAAAAATTACCGCAGGAAAAGAAGAGCGTCGCTGTATTACTGGAATCATGATCGACGAAGTGACTTGTTTAATTTTGGCTATGTTATAACATAACCAAAATTACTCTTGCCAAGAATAATTATTCTGTTGGTAAAAGGGAAGCGATGAGCATGTATCAAGGAGACGACGTAATGAATGCCGTGTTAACCAAGCCTTTCCAGCCACTCAACATTAGTTCAGCTGTGAGTATTCAGGATAAGGCAAATCACAAGCCAAGCTTGAGTGCTTCTGAGCAGCCAACGGTATTAGCGGATATCTACCAAAGTGATATTAATATAGCGGTATGGCAGCGACAGTTTGATGAAGGCTTAACGACGGCAATTAGTGAATTTATCGCCTTGAATCCAAACTTTAGTAAGTCTGTTAGCGTGTCACCTGAAAATGCTTTCGATAAGTTGGAATTTGCCACCGATGGCACCGCCTCTAAAGCGCTGTTAGAAAACATGGCAGAGCTGGTGGATATGTTCTGTTGTTTGTTTGAGCTTGAAGAAGTCGGGTTGCGTTTAGCCGTTCTGAATCAAGCGATGTGCCCACGTTTCCATTTTGATCAAGTGCCTTGCCGCTTGGTGACAACTTATCATGGTGTTGCGACTCAATGGTTACCAAACGACTTAGTCGACCGTTCTAAGCTAGGGCTAGGGGCTAACGGACAGCCTGATTCTGTTTCAGGCCTGTACAACGACGAATCTGACATCCAGAAAATGGCCAGTGGTGATGTTGCGTTATTAAAAGGGGAGCGTTGGAGTGGCAATGAGAATAGAGGCCTTGTTCACCGCTCACCAGTCACTTCATCTGACGAAACACGATTGCTGTTAACGTTGGACTTTGGTTGATCAACTTTTGACTATTTAGTTCGCAACCTGTTTCTATTCAGACGTTCAACTCATTTAAATACCTTCCTAATGAGCTAACGGCATGGCGCGATCTGTGCCGTTATTATTCTCAAACAGAGACACTCATCAGCTGACCATGTTTAGCACATTAATTCAAAATTTAGAGTTTACCATTCTCTAAATCAATGGGTTACGATGCGTGCACTTACTCACATATATCAATATTTCAGTTCCTCATCGGTTTCTTAATTTATTTTAAAGCGTAAAATATATCCCGCTTGCAAACCTCTTTGGCAACCAATTTGTTCGCCACGGTTTTTTACTTCCACATTATAGGTTTCCTATGTTCAAGAAACTCTCGCTTAAAAATAAACTGGCGATTTCAGCCAGTATGGCCATTATCCTGGGGGGGATCTTGGTCGAGGCATTGTCTTTTCGTGCTTCATTGCAAAGGTTGGATACAGAAGTTGAACAGCGTTTAGAAGGCGCATCGGCTTCTTACAATCAATATGTATCGGATTGGATCTTATCCAAAGAGCGTGCGCTTACTTCTCTTTCGAAAGAATCCAAACAAGAAAGCTTGGTGACTCACCTAAAACAGGTTCGTGATTCAGCCTCTTTTGATAATGTCTTCTTGGCGTTTCCAGACGGTTCGCAAAAGAACGCAAACGGAGTGGTATTGCCGCCGGGCAATGATGACCCACGTCTATGGGGTTGGTACACCAACGCGGTAGCAAACCCTAGTAAGGTGTTCATGGATAATCCAACGGTTGCAGCTGCAACTGGGGCGAATGTTGTGTCGCTGGGTACTGCCATGCAATTACATGGTCAACAGGTTGTGTTAGGCGCGGATGTTGAAATTACCGACATTCTTAATAGCCTAGAGCAAGTGATTCTTCCGGGTGAAGGTTACATGTTCATCGCGACCAATAAAGGCACGGTTTATACGCACCCTGACACCAAGTTACTGAACAAAAATATCAGCTCACTTGGGTTAGATTTTGCGGACGTACAAAAGGCGCTGACTAGCGGTAAAGACACTTCTATCGAGTTGAATGGCAGCGACTATGTTCTGTACGCACGTGCGATTGATGGAACGAGCCTGATTACTGTGAGCGTTGTTAACCATGACTCTCTGGTTGCGCCACTATTTGATGCAGTGATTGGTCAAGTGTTGGTGACGCTACTTGTGGTGATCGTATGTACCATACTGTTTAACCTGTTGTGTACGATTCTATTCCGTCCGTTGAACCACGTATCTCAAGCACTGGCGCAAATCGCGAATGGTAGTGGTGATTTAACTCAACGCATTCATGTTGAAAACCAAGATGAAGTGGGCGAGTTGGCTCATAACTTCAATACCTTCGTTGGAAGTTTACAGCAGTTGATTGGCCATATCCGTGGGCAGTCAGAGCAGCTAAACAGCCAGTCAGAGCAAAGTGCTCAGCGTGCGAACCGTTCGGTGGATGAGCTTAATCATCAGCAGCAAGAAATCACCATGGTCGCGACGGCCGTAACTGAAATGGCGAGCGCCACGCAAGAGATAGCATCGCATGCCGAGCAAACAGCAAAAGCGGCACAAGACTCAGCGACAAGCACTAACAGTGGTCACGCTCTGGTCGTCGACACTAAAGGTTCTATCAATAACCTAGCCAATGAAGTGAACGAAGCAGGTAATGTGATTAGCGAACTTAACAAGCATGCTCAAGAGATCTCGACTGTACTCGCAACGATTCAAGGCATTGCAGAGCAAACCAACTTACTTGCTTTGAATGCTGCGATTGAAGCGGCTCGTGCTGGTGAACAAGGTCGTGGCTTTGCTGTGGTTGCTGATGAAGTACGTGTGCTTTCGCAGCGCACTCACTCTTCAACAGAAGAGATCAAATCAACAATTGATATCCTGCAGCGCACAACGGCGCAAGCGGTTGAGCTGATGGAGAGCAGTTCTAAGTTGGCAATACATTCAGTAGAAGATGCCGATCGAGCTTCGCATGCGCTTGAAGAGATCAATACTGCAGTTGCTTTGATCAGCGATATGGCGACTCAAATCGCGACGGCTGCTGAAGAGCAAACACATGTGACGGGTGAAATTACCCAGAACGTGGCGACCATTAAAGATGTTACCGACCACTTAGTTGTGGGCGCACAGGACAGCTTAACTGAGTCGAACGAACTTAAGAGCCAAGCCGCTGGCTTAAGTGACAAAGTGGCGACTTTTAAGCTTGCTTAACTGGTTCGCTCACTGATGCCTGATCAGTGAGTGCACGTTAAGCAATAAGCCAAAGCGACGTAGATTACGTCGCTTTTTTTGTATTTGTGAGTCATCGAAGTCTTAATTAATCAGTTTCTGAAAACTCTTTTAGCGCGCTCATTGCAGCTTCTGCTTTGTCTTTTTGAACGAAGATATGGTCGTGATAGTAGCCCGCAACAACGTTAGCGCTAATGCCGTAAGAGCCAAGCTTCGTCGCAAACGCCGCCGTTAATCCAACCGCTTCAAGGCTCGAATGTACCGATAAAGTGATCAGGCTAAACACAGCGTCGAAGTCTAGCTGAGCTTTGGTCGCAACGTCTTCTTCCAGAACCAGCGTTAAACCTTCTTTTTCACGAAAAGTCGAGATTGGATTGAGCTGAACATAGTCTGCTAGCGCTCCGTCGACAGTGCAAAAAACATAGTTACCGTCGATTAATTCTGGTGACATGGATTTCAGTAGGAGGTCTAGGTCGGTAATGGCAGTCATAGTCAGTTTCCCTGCGTTAATAAGCTAATTGATGATGTATGCAGTCACGATAGAAGCAACTGACAGTTAAGTAAAATTAATGATTTTAATTCTGCATCAGTTTTACTAATGGCAAGTTTTCCTCCTTAGTGATGGCATCGTACTTCTACCAACTTGTCGATTGTTCCATCTCGTCAGATAAATGGTCGATAAAGGCTCTTAACAGCGGTGTGACTTGTTTACGCGTTCCATAAATAGCATGAACACCGAGCGTTTTAGGTTGCCATTCAGAAAGCAGTGGCACTAATAGACCATCACGCATCAAGGTTTCCACTGAAGGGAAGGGCAGTAAACAGATACCGTTGCCTTTGAGTGTGGCAGAAAGCAGAACCTCTGAGGTGTTTGCACTGATATTCCCTTTAATCGGAACCGATTCGAGCCCATTGGGGCCATTGAACGTCCAAGCGGTTTTGCCAAAGTAACTGAACGATAAACAGTTGTGGTGCGCTAGATCTTGGGCTTCTGTGGGTGTGCCTTTCTCTTTTAGATATTGAGGCGATGCGCAAATCACGGAGCGGCATTCACCGATCTGCTTCGCGACAATATTGGGCGTCAGTTCGTTGGTTATGCGAATGGCCAAATCGATGCGTGACTCAACCAGGTTGACGGTCTGATCAGTCGAGATAATGTCGATAGAAACCTCTGGCCATTTGGCGATGAAGCGACTAATTGATTCCATCAAGAAGCTATCGACAATCGAGTAGCTCGCAGTAATACGCAGCTGACCTTTTAAATGCTCTCGGTTTTGGTTTCTGATCCCAGCTAGGGATGTTTCCAGTGCCAAAAGTTCTCTGGCGACCTCAAGTGTTTCTTTACCTGCGCTGGTTAAACTCAAGCTTCGTGTTGTTCTGTGAAGCAAGCGTGTGTCCATCCATGCTTCTAACTCACCCAAATAACGAGTGACCTTGGTTCGTGAGAGATCAAGGTGCTCTGCCGCAGCGCTTAAACTGCCACGTTCCACTATGGTGACAAAGACATTCATTGCCTCGAGTTTATCCATTGTTTTATTGCCTAGAGAATTAAACCGACCTCAGTATATGTCCGAAAACTGCAACAGTTAAAGTAATTTGATGTCTATTTCATCTAAAAACAATCAAATAAGATATTTGGACATTCAGCGAGTTGGCAGGTGTTCAACTCCAAATATCGGAATAAAGCCATGAATACGTTATCGAAAACCCTGTTATCAAAAAGCATGCTTTTAGGAACCATAAGCCTAGGAACCGTGCTGGCATCAAGTGTTGCGCTAGCGACAGAACTGAACATTACTCACTATAACCCCGGCGAGAACGCGATATTCCCGGCAAGCTCGGTATTGGTCTCGGGTGAGAAGGAAGTGATTTTGTTTGATGCGCAATTTAGCGTCGCAGATGGGCAAAAGTTGGTGGATCAAATCAAAGCGACTGGCAAAGAGTTGTCGATGGTTTACATCAGCAGCGGCGACCCAGATTTTTATTTTGGCTTAGAACCTATAGTAAAGGCATTTCCAAACGTCGAGATCGTTGCCAGTGAAGCGGTTGTTGCACATATCAAACGCACTAAAGATGCAAAGCTCGAATACTGGGGCCCAATCTTAGAAGACAACGCACCGTCTAAAGTCATTGTTCCAACCGTGCTTAACGACACCACGCTGAGCATAGAAGGTGAAACTATCGAAGTGAGAGAAATCAATACACACCAAGCTTATCTGTGGGTTCCATCTGAAAAAACGGTGTTTGGTGGCGTGTCGGTTTATAGCGGCGTGCATGTATGGATGGCAGATACTGCATCGAACGAGATTCGTAGCCAGTGGGCACAATCATTAGAGCGTATGAAAGCACTTGAGCCTGAAGTTGTCATTCCGGGTCACTACTTAGGTGAAATGCCAACGGGTACTAATGGCGTTCAATTTACATTGGATTACGTGGCTGATATTGAAAAGGCGTTAGCAAGCACAAGCAATCCAACGTCTGTTGATATCAGTGATTACATGAAGACAGCTTACCCGCAATTTAAGGCAACGGAAGGCGACCTAGAACTGGGTGCTAAAGTGCTAAGTGGTGAGATGGAGTGGCACTAAGTTCATTATCTCGGTTGTGTCTCAGAACAGCTTGAAGATTGTGTGCTAGATTTAAGTTGATACACAACTGGAGATATCGATGATCTGGCTTTCAGTGAAAGTACTACAGATTGGACTTGTCTATGGATACAGGAAGTATCAAAAAACGAAAAGAGCTCCAGTTTAGGGGCTCTTTTTTTGTTTCGGAGAGGCGATTTTTTATTTCAAGTGGGAAAGAAAATCTGCATTTTCCCGGTTTACTGTTAGTAGTCAGATTAGCCTAGTAGCCAGATCTGTCCTGCAACTCAAAATCCCCAATAAGCGAAAGTATGTTGAAAATAGAACCCATTACTCCTCACATCGGAGCTCACATCCATGAATTAGAGCTCTCTACATGCAGTGCTGATGAACTCGATAAGGTGTATCAGGCACTGATTACCCATCAAGTCATCTTCCTAGGTGAACAAGTACTCTCACCAGAACAGCATTTGATGATTGCAGATCGTTTTGGACAACTTGAGCCAGCACATCCGTTTTTTCCTCGCGTGGAAAGCGCGCGTCAGGTGAGCGTGATAGAAACAACGCGAGGCAATGCTCCGATGGAAAGTTATTGGCATACCGACTTAACCTGGCGAAAACTGCCATCGAAAGCGTCGTTGCTGCATGCTCAACATATTCCAAGCGTAGGCGGAGATACGATTTGGTGTTCTATGACGGCGGTCTTTGAATCTCTAAATGAAGAGATGAAAACAAAGCTCAGAGGGTTATCGGCGACTCACTCGCTGGTGGCCTTTGAAGGTATAGAGTCGGATCAGATTGAGCTTGATTGGCATAAGTCGTTAATCAAAACGGCTCAAGAAAATCCACCAGTGATTCACCCGGTTGTTCAGAGCCATCCGGAAACAGGTAAAGAAACGCTCTATATCAATGAGCAGTTTACTCGCTATATCAATGAACTCGACCGACAAGAGAGTGATGTTTTGCTTAACCAACTGTTCGCAATTGCACGACGCCCTGAGTTTCAAGTTCGTTTCAAATGGGACAAGGGATCAATAGCGATATGGGATAATCGAGTAACTCAGCACTATGCTGTGATCGATTACGGCGATACCCCAAGAAAGATGCATCGCGTTACAGTGACATAATGGTAAGTAAGAGGGGTAATTGGTATAAGCGCTAACGGACAAATCTTAGGAACTCATGTTTAGTGTCCGAATTAGAGTATAAAACTGAGACTTCATTCATCTAAGTCAATAATTAAAACAAAAGCGTTGATACATATTTGATTGAAACCTCACTGCTCGGAGGTGATGTGTAATATAATCGACGCCAAAATATAAGAATAAAAATCAAACCATAGAATTAGTAAACGTTAGGGCTTAGAGAATAAAGAATTTCGTATGAACGCTATTCGTAAAGTTTATCAGTACGCAGAACCAAACCTTACTCTCGTGGGTTGGATGGGCTTTGTCGGCTTCCCAATTTACTACATAGTGTGGGAGTTCTTGTTCCCTCAACCTTATGAAAACTTAATGCTGCGTCTGTTTTGCTCAGTGTTATTTTTCGGCATTATCTATCGCAATCGTGTCCCATTTGAATGGCGAAAATACCTTCCGGCTTATTATCAAGTTGCTGTAACTATCTGTTTGCCAGGTTTCTTCTTCTACATGCTACTCATGAATAATTGGTCCAACGTTTGGGTTATGTCGTTCATGTCGGCCATTTTCCTCCATATTTTATTAGTGCACGTGACGAGAGTGATGTTTGCACAAACCTTTGCCGGTATTGGGATGGCGACCTTGTGCGCTTGGATTGCACAAGGCTTCTACCTAGAACTCACAATGGATTGGACGCATGTGCCAATCTTTTTGTTTATCTACTTATTTGGCAACTTGTTCTATTTCCGCAATCAGATGGAACACGAGAATAAGGTGTCGTTGGCGAAATCTTTTGGAGCCGGTATTGCGCACGAGATGCGAAACCCCTTGAGCGGTTTGTTGACCTCTATTGATGTTATGCAGTCCATATTGCCGAACCCTAAAAGTGGTGATCACAAAGGGCAATATGCTTTAAGCAACGAAGAAGTCATACAGTTACGTGAAGTGGGCGATGAAGCGATGGAGATCATTCACTCAGGTAACGAGACGATTGACCTGTTACTGACTTCAATTGATGAAAACCGAGTATCTCGATCTACCTTCAAGAAGCATTCAGCTCAAGCGGTGATTGAGGGTGCGATAGACAGCTTTAACTACAAGCGTTCAGCCGATAAATCAGCAATCTCTTTAGACGTACAGAGTAACTTTGATTTCTTGGGTAGCGACACTTTGTTGAAGTACGTGATGTATAACTTGTTCAAGAACGCATTCCACCATCGCAGCCCTGAAGATTTTCATATTCATGTCACCATGTATAGTGATGAGGTGGCTAATCAAATAATGGTTACCGATAACGGCTCAGGCATCTCAAATGATGTGATTCGACGCATTTTTCAGGACTTTTATACTACTGGCCAATCGGGTAATTACGGCTTAGGTTTGCCATTTTGTCAGAAGGTAATGCGCTCGTTTGGCGGTGAAATTAAATGTCAGTCTGAAGTGGATCAATGGACACAGTTCACGATGACTTTTCCATCTTTGTCTTCCCATTCGGTGAAAGAAATCAAGAATGAACTGACTAAACTTAAGACTGTGCTAATGGTGAGTGATCAGAAAGTTCTCACCAATAAAATGACTGAGGTAGCCCGTTTTATGGGTTTTGAGCTCACGGTGTTGGATGTAGCATCAGCGCTTAAAAATAAGGAATACCAGTTCGAATTCGACTTGATATTCGTTGACATGGAGAGCTTGGATTTAAGAGCAAGTTGCCTCGATAGGATTGAATCTTTACTTTCATTCACTGAAGCTCGAATCATCTATTTGTATGAACATCACCCAATTAAACGTGTCCGAAACGTTGCTTTTGAACCTATTTGGGTGGAAACACAAGTTTGGCTACTGAATACCAAGGCGACCATTGAACGCTTACTTTTCGACTCCAACTATGTGATGCCATCAGTTTCTGTAAAACCGTTAGAAGCTACCAATAAGCGCACGATCATGGTGGTCGATGATAACGAATCTCTGCGCCGATTTACCGCGATGTTATTGGAAAAGCAGGGCTTTGATGTTGTGCAGAAAGAAGATGGCCAACAAGCCTTAGACGCGTTGGATAGCGACGAGATCGACTTGATTCTGATGGATATCGAAATGCCCATCATGGATGGAGTGGAAGCTTCTCGTCGAATTCGAAGCGCTAACAAAGCATACTCTTCAGTGCCAATTATTGCTCACACGGGTGACAGTTCTCCTGTGACATTGGAAAAAATGGAATCATCAGGCATGTCAGATTTTATCGTGAAACCGGCAGACAAAAATCGATTGTTCGACAAAATTGCTCACTGGATTTGATTTGTTGTACCGTCCGGTTATCCAGCTGAACTAGATGAATAGATGAATAGATGAATAGATGAATAGATGAATAGATGAATAGATGAAAGAGCTCAGCAATTCGCTGGGCTCTTTTTGTATCGCGACATGATAGCGTCCATTCAGTCCTGCCGTTTATATTGATTATCGGAAGGGGTCTTATCTTTCAAAGAATCCTTTTGTGTGAATTGCCCTTACAATCACACGAACTCTAATTCCGGATGATTGTACGCTTCATGACAAACGGTGAGCACATGGTCAATATCTCTTGGTGTCATGTCGGCATTGACCGAAAAGCGGATGATGTTTTTGTTCTTGCCCGTCGCGGGGCGGCAGAAAACCGCACCGAATACATCTCGTTCTTCGAGGAAATCACGAACACGTTCGGTGTTTCTTTCACTACCACACTCTAGTGCCACGATTTGAGACTCGCTGCGGATGTTAAAGCCAATCCGTTTGAGACCAGTAGTAAGCGATTTAGCGCTTTTGAATAAGGCTTCTCGTTTGTCTTCTGCGCCTTTTATTACCTCTAATGTTTTCTCTAAACGAACCACCTCTTGTGGTAACACGGTCGAGCTGAAAATAGCTGGATACGCGACAAAAGGTAAGGTTTCTGAAAGCTGCTTTGGCCCAAGGATAGCACCTGCACGATAAGCAAAGGTTTTAGCCAAACTGACGGTAATGAAGTCGACTTGATTAGTGAGATCCAATGCGTGAACTAAGCCAGCTCCATTTTCCCCATGCGTACCCAGTGAATGCGATTCATCAACGACGACGGCACAATCAAACTCTTGCGCCATTTCGTAGATGTCGCGTAGTGGGGCGATCGTCCCAATGGTGCTGTAAACCGAATCGACAACAATGACACCTGAGCCGTGGCGCTCTAACTGTTTGCGTAGGTGATTCATATTGTTATGCATAAACGGATGGGCAACTGCGCCGGCAGCCCGAATCCCTTCCCATAGCGACATGTGTGCAAGGAAATCAATATACACAGGTGTGCCCGGTGGGCAGATGGTTTGCAATAGCCCAATATTGGCCGCCCAGCCCGATTGAGAAAGCAAACAGCTCTCCATTCCAACATAGTTCGCAAGCTCAGTTTCGAACGCAGGTTTAGACTGATCATCTTGTAAGAAAATGGCAGACATCACCACGTTGTCATCGTGCTCACAGATCGCCGCTTGATGGGCTTGTTGGATCTGTTTGTTGTGTGACAGCGCTAAGTAATCATTGCTCTGCATCACAACGGAATTACGCTGGTGGCGTTTACCCAATACTAAATGCTTCTGGCTTTGGTTCTGGGTAATCAGGTCTTGAATATAGAAGTTCAAGCGTTCTTCGATAAAGGAAGGTAGTGGTTTGTTTTTTGTTTTATCACTCATAATAGTTCTCTTCAAATACAGGAAAACGCCAGCGCTGACGGCTGTATATTGACGATAAAAAGTGATGTGTCATTAGCCAAGTTGCATAATTTTGTGGGTGCTTGCAAACTCAGCATTTAAGGGTTTTGAGGCGAGTGGGTTTCCTTACGGTTCGGGGCTTTACCCGAATTAAGATAGGAATAATAGCCTTCTTTTTTATGACAAAAGGCTATTAGAATTCGGCATTCGAAGGCATTTAAAAAAGCGGATTTTGAAAGGCTACGTGCTACGTGCTACGTGCTACGTGCTACGTGCTACGTGCTGTTAGCTGTGAATATGGATAAGCTCGATTAAGGCATCCAATTGCTGCTTGGCTCCACCCTCTAACGAATACCCAATATTGATGCGTAAGCAATTGCTGTAAAGGTCGAGAGTGCTGAACAGGTGTCCAAGCCTAATATCAATGTTCTTCTCGGTAATGCCCTGAGCAAAGGCTGACTGGTTCAAGCTTGGGATTTGCAGCCAAAGCACCATGCCACCTTGTGGATTACTTATCTTCACATCTTGAGGAAGGTGCTGAGCCAAATAACTTAGGTATTGTTGGCGCAAAGACAAGATCTGAGTGCATCTTCTCCTCACGTGCTTAGCGTATTGGCCAGATCCAATAAAGTCAGCAACCGCAAGCTGAGTGGGCAGGGCAACGCCGTAGCTCGCAGCTGAGAACTGAGCCTTGTATTCGTTGATAAACCTGCCCGGCAAGCACCATCCCAAACGGTAACTCGGTGACAAACTTTTCGATACTGATCCACACCATAAGACAAAACCGCCTTTGTCGTAGTATTTCGCGGGGAGCGGCGTGTGTGAGGAGTAGGACAGTTCCAGATACACATCATCTTCAATGATCGGCACTCGATAGTGATTCGCTAATTCAGCCAGTTTCTGCTTTTGAGTGGCTGACATGTTGATCCCTTGAGGGTTCATATGAGAGGTACAAAAGATCGCGGCATCGACTTGTTTATTTTTCAAATGCGCTTCCAGTTGTTGCAAGTCGACACCATCATCTAGAGACGGGATCTCGATGATTTTTCGCGACATTTGTCCGAGCAATTCCAGAATACCGTTGAAACATGGCGAGCTAATAGCGATGGTATCGCCTTGTTTGGTACACGATTCAAGCGCAGCCTTAATCGCTGACATACAGCCTGCCGTAATCACCATCTCTTCAGGTGAAAAGTGTACATCGAGCTTGGCAAAGTGAGTGGATAATGCCTGACGTAACATTGGCTCACCTTGTGTATCTGGGTAATGGTTTAGCCTGCTGCTCATACGCCTAATAGCGCGGCGAAAACTACGTTCCAGTTCAACGACCGACTGTTGATCATTGGTGGTGCTTGAGACCCCTAAAGATCCATTGATTGAGTTGTGAGTCGATGAGTTTTGCTTGACGCTCGACACCTTACTCTCAAACTGTGCCCACTCTGGGGTTGAGTGAGCAGGTTTATGAGGAGAAACAAAATACCCTGCTTGCGGTCGAGAATGTATCCAGCCTTGTGATTCTAATTCTTGGTAGCAGCTCACCACGGTCGACATGCTGATCGCCTGTTGCTTGGCCAATTGACGCAGCGAAGGCATGCGTCCGCCTTCCGGTCTTTTGCCGGTTTCTATCTCATCGATAAACTGATTGGCTAGCTTTCTGTAAATGCTCATTGTCACGACCGCTATTAACTGTACTGGTTTTTATTATAAAAATTGTATCTGTACTGGTTTTATTGTTCAAGGGATACTCATTCAAAACAAAGGAGGGGTGAGTATGAAAAGAAATGATTTGTTGTTAGCGGTATTCGTTATGGCAATTTGGGGGTTCAATTTCTCGATGATCAAGATGGGCGTGACCAACGTTCATCCATTATTGGCCACTGCAGCACGTTTTTCGTTAGCGGTGATTCCGGTGATATTTTTCGTGGCGAGACCTAATGTCGCTTGGCGCTACTTAGTCAGTTATGGCTTTGTGTTCGGTGTGGGAATTTGGGGTATGGCTTCATGGTCGATTACTGCGGGTTTGTCTTCGGGGCTTTCATCGGTCTTGCTTTCAACCAACGTATTAATCGGCATGGCGGTTGGCGTGTGGGTGTTCAAGGAGAGTGCTTCCGTTCGTAAATTAATGGGTGCGATGCTAGCGATGTGTGCGTTAGCGGTGTTGGTTTCCGCAGCAACGGGCAACGTGACACTCAATGGTGTTATCTTGATTATGATAGCGGCATGCAGCTGGACCTTGATGGGTGTGATTGTTAAGGCATCTAAAACCACTCAGGCTTTTGCATTTAATGTGTGGGGGATGCTGTTTGCTCCGGTGCCATTGGTGTTGTTTGCCGTGATGTTACACGGTGACCAAATTATCTGGCAGGGTATTGAACAATGGGACTGGAACACGACGATTGCGGTGCTGTTTCAGGCTTATCCAACCACGCTATTTGGTTATTGGGTGTGGAATAAGTTATTAATTCAATACCCGTTAAGCACGACAGCGCCGTTAACCTTGCTAGTGCCAATATTCGCGTTGATAAGTGGTTACTTTATGTATGACGAAGTATTGTCAGTCGCTCAAGTTGTTGCATCTGTACTGTTTCTTGTCGGGATTGGTTTGATTGTGAAACCTGCGAGTTCATCGAAGACCAAAGCGACACAAACACTTGCGGAACAAAAGTGATTGAAGAAAACTGATATTGCATAAGCAGCTTTGAATGACAAATAAGACCTCGCACTTGTGAGGTCTTATTCTATGTCGAAGAAGTGAAGTTATTTAAATAACCAACTTACTAAGCAATCAACTAACCATACACGCAAGTAACTGGCTCTCAAGATCATATTCTATTTCTAGACCGATCATTTCTATTCTGATTTCGATACACTCATCGAGTTCTGATTCCGTCAAGCCATCCTCTGTTAAGTTGTAACCGAAAACCTCAAAAGAACATAGGCTTTTATAAGTGAATTCGAATTAAATTCTGAAATGATACAAATCTTATATTTAATAACGCTTATTTAGTAACCTTTGTTGAGTCCCATATCAAATCAAGTGGCTGATTTTATTGGGTATCGGAGAAAAGTCTCAAAAATTATTATTTAGTTCGCTAAAGTTTTAAATTCTATTAATGGTTGTTTGTATGGAATATAACTCCATTTCGTTACTGTTGAGTAGATGGTTTTTAGCTATATATGTGAAATTTGAAGCGAGTTATCTTTCTGATTTGAAAGAATAATTAAATAGTTAAGATAAAAAAGTTGGCGAAAATCAGAAGCTTGGCATACACTTTCCTTGTAAATGACCTTATCTCATTGATTGAATAGGGTAAATGCTTTGGCGCTACTGGCGATGGTAGCAATGTTTAACATAGCTTTGAGGAAAGTTTTATGGCACTCACGAAGGCCGATTTGGCTGAGAACCTGTTTGAGACACTCGGATACAGCAAGCGGGATGCCAAGGAAACGGTGGAAGTGTTTTTCGAAGAAGTTCGTAAAGCGCTCGAAAATGGCGAACAGGTAAAACTGTCTGGTTTTGGTAATTTTGATCTTCGCGAGAAAAACGAGCGACCTGGTCGTAACCCGAAAACTGGTGAAGACATTCCAATTTCTGCTCGACGTGTTGTTACTTTTAGACCGGGACAAAAACTAAAGGCCCGTGTCGAAAATATTAAAATCGAGAAGTAGCCAAGCAATAGACCACGCCTAGCGTGGTCTTTTTGTATCTGCATAGAGTTTAAGCTAAACGCATTTCTTTAATTTTTAGTAACCTTTCTCAAACTCCATCTATTTACTGTCCGGTAAGAACTTGCTTTAGATGCGAAAACAGAGGCTAGGCCTCTGACTTTGAATCTTCACTCTAAAGGGCTTGTTGAACCTTACTTGCGATGTCTTCAGACACCCAAGGCTTCCATACCTGTGGTGAGCTTTCTAGAAAGTAATACATGGTTTCTTCGGCGTCGGCTTGGTTGTCTTCCATCCAGGCCAGCAACTCACTCATTTGTTTATTGGTAAAACCACGCTTTTCAAAGTATTGGTAGGCAAGAGGTTCGTTATTAGCAAAGGCTTCTGTGGTGATTGTGTGAACCGGTGCTGGTGGATACATGGTCACTTTAGGAGATTCACAATCAGGTTGTGTCGTACAGTTACGGAATTCCTCAATGTCAGTACCACTTCCGAAATCAACCTTCACCATTTCATACTTACCTAGCACAGGCGTAGGCGACCAGTAATATCCAAACCATGCTTTTTTGCGTTCGTAAGCTTTCGCTATCGTACCTGCTAAAGCGGCGCCTGAGCCGGGATCAACCATTTCAAAATTGTGATCTTCTAACTTAAGCGCATCGAACAGGTGACCGGAGGTAATCTGACAAGTCCAACCCGCAGGGCAGCTATAAAACGCAAACTTCTCATCATCTTCTGGGTGTTCAAACAGCTTTGCGTTTTTAATCACACCTTCAATGGTTGTAAGCTCTGGGTACTGTTCAACAAGGTAGTTTGGTACCCAGAAACCTTCTTCACCGCCGTTGACCAAAGACTTGCCCGCGTAACGTAGACGCTTATCCGCAACACCCTTATCCAACGCTTCTTTGATGCCATTAGTCCAAAGCTCTGGCGCAACATCAGGTTGACCTTTTTCAATCATTGACGTGCCCGTAGGGACGCTATCACCGGGGATTAAGTCCGCTTCACAGCCGTAGCCGTTATTCAAAATGAATTGGTCGACATGAGCAATAGGCTCGCCGAGTTCCAGTTCATGTCTGCAATGGTGATCTTTCCGCATTCGTCAGCACTAGCGTGTACAGAAAACGCAGCAAGTAGCGCGATGGAAAGCATGGATTTGTTATTCTGCATTGACGTAATTCCTTTTCTTGTCAGAAGCTTATTCGCTATAGAAACAGAAATGTTCGACGGAGAAAAGAGACTGAGATCTAAATTTAAACGATCTGATTATTTGGGATAGGAAGTGGAGAGGCTACTCAACAAGTACTAAAAAGGGCTGCGACTGCAGCCCTTGTGATGTTTATTGGAATAGCCTATCTATGTGTTAAGCCGCTTTAATGTGCGTTGTAATGTACGGTTGCCATGCTTGTTGGTAAAGCTCTAGCGATTGGCGTCTTAAGCTATTGATTTGTGCGGCCTCGATATCGTTGATTGGGCGATGTTCCGCAATTGCGTGACGCTCAATGCCTTGGATAATTTCGTACAGCTCGTGCTCAGGACCACTTTTCACATCAGCAATCGCTTTTAAGTGAAGTTGAACCTCTGCAATGATGTTGGTTTTAGGCAAACGAACCAACAAGTTAAGGTCACGGTAACCAGAGTCAGCTGGTGATTTAAACTTGTTTTTCAGCTTTACAACGTCTGCTTCACGGCTTAGCGCTTCGTAAACTTCAACCAAGCTCTCTACATCGTTCGCGATGATAGTTGCACGGGCTAAGTCGGTAATTTTTGTCACATCACCATCAAGCTCAAGGGCGATTTTTTCTTCTGCACGAGCTTGAGATTTAACGCCAGCAAATAGCGCTTCAGAATTGGTTAGTAGGGCAGTACTTTTACAGATAGTCTCTAGTTCAGCTTGGCCTTGATGCGCTTTGCTGTACAGAATATCGAAGTCGGTGTAAGGCTGAGTCGGGCGTGAGTCGAAGGCTTTGATGCCGTAAAGGCCGCTCAAACTATGACGGAATACGTTTGAAGATACTTGGTTTTGCGCAGGAGTGCGCGTTTGATCTGTTGAACTTGTTGAAACAGGTGCTGCTGCGAATGCAGGCGCTCGGCTCAATACCAAAAGCATTAGGGCCGTCGTACGGAGAAATACACTCATTCAAACTCCAAAATACAAGGTTACAAAAAACGGGTAGTCAAAAGGGGTAACCAGTAACGCACAAGAGTAAAACAGCTTAACTAAACTCACTACATATTAAATGGGGCTAGCTAAGACAGAAACCAACTCTAACGTTTAATATTGCTTTAAAATGTGAAGATATAGACAAATTATCCAACCGTTAGTTCCGCAATTATCAGAACTTTGAACTTAGCCAGTTTCTGATTTTATGGAAACCAATTTGGTACTTTAAACCAAGCTAAGGTTGCTCTTACTTCTCTATACTGTACCCTTGCATTATGACTGTTTAACATGAACGAAAGATGAATAATCCTGAATTTTGGCACAATAAATGGGCAGCCAACCAAATTGGTTTCCACCTCGAAGATGTAAACCCACTTCTGATTAAATTTTGGGAAAAGACTGAGCCTAGCTACGAGAAGAGTGTGTTTGTTCCACTTTGTGGTAAAAGTGAAGATCTGATTTGGCTAGCTTCAAAGCATGAAGATGTTCAAGGTGTCGAGTTAAGCCAGATTGCGGTTCGCGCATTTTTTGCAGAGCACCTTTACACCCCGACTGTGACTCAAATTAGCGGTCAGCACGAGCTGTATCAATTCGATGAACTGAACATCTACACGGGCGATTACTTTACAGCGCCAATCCAGCCTGTCGATACCATTTATGATCGCGCGTCTTTAGTCGCATTGCCTGAAGAGATGCGAGTGCAGTATGTAGAGCGTTTAAAACAACTGCTGAAACCGGGTGGTAAGATCCTTCTGGTGACTCTAGATTATGACCAAAGCGAGATGGCGGGGCCTCCGTTTAGCGTGCCTAAACTAGAGATCGATCAGTTGTTTGCGGGTTACAAGATTACGTTATTGAACCAAGACATTGCAGACCAAGAGCACCCTAAGATTGCTAAGAAAGGTTTGTCTCGATTCAATGAGGAAGTGTACTTGATTGAGTCGGAAGTCTAAGCTCAGTTTGCTTACGAAAAGATAACACCAACAAAAAGACGGGCTCGATAGCCCGTCTTTTTTGTTGTTCAGATTTGAAATCGTGATTGTTCAGAATTGAATAGCAGGTTAGTAAATTACTTTTACTTTAGAAGCACTCTCAATTGCATCTTCAATCGCAGTCTCAGTGCTGTTGCGACGAGTCAGCGCCACACCTAGACGACGGCGACCATCGATATCAGGTTTACCAAACAAGCGAACTTGCGTCTGTGGTGCGTCTAGCGCCTCTGTAAGACCTTCAAAACGAATGTTGGTTGAAGTGCCTTGGCCCAGAATAACCGCTGATGCACACGGGCCGTATTGCGTGATGGATTTGATCGGCATACCAGTAAAGGCGCGTACGTGCAGTGCGAATTCCGATGAGTCTTGAGACATAAGAGTCACTAAGCCAGTATCGTGTGGACGAGGGGATACTTCGTTGAAGATAACGTGATCGCCTTTAACAAACAGCTCTACGCCGAAGATACCGTGACCACCTAGTGCATTAACCACTTGTTCAGCGGTGTATTGCGCTGTTTTAAGTGCGTTGTCTGACATCACTTGTGGCTGCCATGATTCACGGTAATCTCCGTCTTCTTGGCGGTGACCGATAGGCGCACAGAAGTGAACACCGTCGACTGCGCGAACGGTTAGAAGGGTGATCTCGTAATCAAAGTCGATGAAGCCTTCAACGATCACACGACCTGCGCCAGTACGACCGCCTTCTTGTGCGTAGTCCCAAGACTTCTGAATATCTTCTTCTGTTTTGATAACGCTTTGACCTTTACCTGAAGAGCTCATTACTGGTTTAACAACGCAAGGCATGCCCACGAATTCAACAGCGGCAGCGAAGTCTTCAAAGGTGTCTGCAAAGCGGTAAGGAGAAGTGCTCAGCTTTAGCTCTTCTGCAGCTAGGCGACGGATACCTTCGCGGTTCATCGTTAGCTTAGTCGCATTTGCAGTGGGAACGACATTTAAGCCTTGCGCTTCCAGCTCTACCAACTTGCTGGTGGCAATAGCTTCAATTTCAGGAACCACATAATCTGGTTTTTCAAGTTCAATGACTGCTTGCAGTGCATCGCCGTCTAACATGTCTAATACATGACTACGATGTGCAACTTGCATTGCGGGTGCGTCTGCGTAACGGTCACATGCAATAACTTCCAAGCCTAAACGTTGGCACTCGATAGCAACTTCTTTGCCGAGTTCACCTGAACCTAATAGAAGTACACGAGTAGCATTTTCACGAGTAGCAGTACCAAACATAGAAATTCCTTCCGATCTTTTGAGCGATTGATTGAAAACGGGGTGATCATACTTATTTCAATGATAAAAGCAAACGTTTGCGCAAGTTGTTGCGTTAATTACAGGTATAAAAAAAGCAGCCCCGTTAAATAGGGCTGCTTATTTAAAACTTTGTTAATTAGATGTACTTAGATTGCTAAGTAAGTCACTGGAATGTAGGGATTAATCGCTTCTAATGTAGATTGCGTATCCGCTAGGTGACTGATGCTACCTTCGGCAATTTCAACCAACGCTGCACTTTCAATCTGTTCAAAATCGAAGCCAGCCAGTTTAAGTTGAATCAACGCCACTTGTAGAGGAGGTAAGCTCGGGTTGAACGCTGCGTTTTCAGCGTAAGCACCGGTGAAAATCTCACCCGACGTCAATTGCAGTGAAACACCACTTAGGTTTTTGGTGTAAGGAGCATGGCTGCGGTTTAGTGCTGCTAGCGCTTCTACAACAATAGGCGTTGTTTCTTCAGTCGTGTGCTTATGATCAAGCTTAGTCATTAGGCCAGTCGTCACACCTAAGTCAGCAGGGCCGAATGAGTCTGGTAGGTACTCTTGCAGAGACATTTCATCACGTTGTGGAAGCTGAACTTTAAGTTCTTTTGCTGTGGTCAGTTCGTTCATGAATTGACGACAGTGACCACAAGGGCTGAAATTGATTGTGATATCAGAGATACCTTGCTCGCCTTTCATCCAAGCGTGGCTGATTGCAGATTGCTCAGCGTGTACTGTTTGGCCAAGTTGAGCACCAGCGATTTCAAGGTTTGCACCAAAATACAGAGTGCCAGACAAACCACGCACGATTGCACCAACATAAAAGTCAGATAACGGAGCGTAAGAATAGGCTGCGGCAAAAGGAAGTAGCGCAATACGTAGCTCGTCATCCGCTAAACCACTTGCTTGCAGTAGGCTAGCAAATTGTTCTGGAGACAATGTCGCGTCAAAGTTGTCTGCTAATACGATGTCACTCAAAAGTGCTTTGATTGCTGTTGGAGCACTTTCCAGCGCCAGGGTAATACGACTGTTCATGTTGAATCCTTAATTGACCTTAGGCTTTAATTCTATGCAATGCTCAGGAATTTTCTGTGACTTTGATCGCTACTGCGCTGTTGTTGTTACATTGGTTTGCATAATTAGAGTGAGGTCACAGATGAAATCGATTGCAAGAGTAAAAACTACCATTGATATCCCACTTATTGGCCTAAACAGGGCGCGATTTGACTGCTATTGCCGAGTAATTGCGAGCAAAAAGCCCAAGCTATCACTGAAATAATCAGGTTATGCTTGGGCTTATTGATATCTGTAACGCCTAAAAGTCGCGAACCAGTGAGTTTAGCTATTTACCAATTCATCTATTAGAGCGCGTATAAACTGTAATCAAAGTGGTTAAGAATAGAACCAAACCACGAGCGAAAATATACTCGGTGCAATGATTGAGGTGATAATCCCACAAAGAACCAATGCCAACGAACTGAATGCTGCATCTTCCTGATTCTTTTCAGCACAAGTTGCCGTACCTAAAGCGTGAGACACGGTACCCATGGTTAAACCTCGGGCAATAGGGCTCTTAATACCAATGAGATTGTAGATTGGGTAAGCAAAAATTGCCCCAAACAGACCAACAATCAATACCAGTATTGCCGCAATCGCTGCTTCACCACCTAAATGACTCGATACTTCCATCGCAATTGGTGTGGTGACTGACTTACCTAATAAACTCGCAATCAAAGTTAAGTCAGCTTTAAAAGCCACTGCTATTAATGCCGTTGTTGTCATCGACATCACACTGCCTAGCGTGCAAGCAAAGGTAATGATGCGCCAGTTGGCTCTGATTTGAGGTAGCTGTTCGTAAAGCGGGTAAGCAAGGGCAACAACCGCAGGCTGAAGCATGTAGGTAATCCAGGTGTTGTCGGCATAGTAAGTCTCAAACGGTACTTTGAAGAACGTGAGTATCGGAATGATGATACCAATGCTGATAAGCAGGGGATTACATAGCGGTGAGTTTACTTTTTGACTTACCCAGCGAGCAAACAGGAATACCACGATGGTAAGTAGAATCCACATGATCAGTTACCTCTCGAAAGCAAGCGGTCTAAAAACCATGATAAGGACACCAACACCAGCAACGTGCCACCAACGGCGCTCGCCATAATTGGCAATGCGTTCGCGATGAGCATGTCGAAGTGATCCATCAACCCAACACTGATCGGAACAAACAGTAAGATCATTAGGCGGATAATCAAGCTTGCACCGGGCTGTACCCAGTGCGAAGGAACAATACCAATCACCATGGCGGCAAACAGAATCAACATGCCAAAAATACTGCCTGGGATTGAGGTATCCAAAAAGTGCTGTAACGCGTTACCTGCTGTAAGTGCACCTATGATTAAGGTGAAGGAGATTAAGCAGTAAACCAGTTGGATCAATCTTTCTTTCAAAGTGTTACGTCTCTTGATAATGGAATTAGCTAGCTAACTTTTCTACGTATTGATAAACCGCCTTCAAGATAGCCATTTTCTTCTCGTCGCTTTCATGTTCATGCGCGAGGTTTTCAAGGTTGAGCATGTACTCTTCTAAACGGCTTTCATAAAACTCACGACAATGGTTCGCCCATTTCAATTGCTCAGCTTCGTCGAGCGTCCATGGGAAGTTACGCGCACGGTAACGGAACAGTAACGGTTTAATACGTTCATCACCGAAGGTGATATCTAAAGCTGCCAAGTTATTTGGGTCAGTTTCGCGAATGATGTTCATCGCTGTTTTATCAGCAGGTGAGAAGAAACCGTCATAAAGGTGTGTATCAACATCATCACTCTTTTCGTACTCTCGCTCTTGTGAGTACAGGCCGATCAGTTTTTCGCGGATCTCTGGGTGTTCGCGCAGCAGTGCCAAGTTCTTCAAGCATTGTTGGCGATCAATACCGATGGTTTCGGCATTTTCAGCCGTCAGCGTTTTAGCTGGAGCAAGAATAGGGCACTTGTTCAGTTGAACCAATTTGATTGGTACGGGTAGCTCGTCTTCACCCAGTTCACTGCGTTTGGTGTAGAGTCTGTCTCTGAGTTCATCAGCGTCCAGTTCTAACAGTGGGCTTGGATCTTTGGCTAAATCAACCACGATAACGGCATTTTGATTGGTTGGGTGCCAAGCCATAGGCACAATCCAACTTGTGTAGTTGCAGTCACGGCCAAACATGCCCGAAACGTGCATCAATGGTGTCATGTTTACAATATCAACCAGGTCATTCAGCTTACGCTTATGACGCATGTTGTAGAGGTAATCGAACATCTTAGGTTGTGCAGCTTTCAGCTTCTTCGCTAACTCGATGGTCGCAATAACATCGGCCATCGCATCGTGCGCGTTCTCATGTTCAATGCCGTTTGCCACAGATAGGTGTTCCAGTTTGAAGCTTGGATAACCTTCTTCGTTCTCTGGCCAAACAATGCCTTCAGGGCGCAGTGCGTGAACAGCGCGCATTACATCTAACAGATCCCAACGCGAGTTGCCGTTCTGCCAACTCCACGCATATGGGTCGATGAAGTTTCGGTAACAGGTGTAACGCGTTACTTCATCATCGAATCGAATACTGTTGTAGCCAAGGCTTGTGGTGTTTGGTTTGGCTAACTCAGCATGGATCTTAGCGATAAACTCTGGTTCAGGAAGACCTTGTGAAGCCGCTTTTTGTGGTGTGATACGGGTGATCAGTGCAGCTTCAGGCGCAGGGAGGTAATCAGCGGGAGGTTGGCAATAGATAACCAGAGGCTCTCCAATAACATTAAAATCTTGGTCGGTACGAACACCCGCAAATTGACTCGGACGGTCTTTTGCTGGGCTAACGCCCCACGTTTCGTAATCGAAAAAGAAGTAGGTCGGCTGATTATCTGAACTCATTGAATTTCCTGAACAGCAAGCGCGGAACGTTTACTGTGGCTGAAGGTTAGTTTTGTTCAGTATCTGATAGTATGCGGTACGCGTGCAACCCAGATCACAAATAAATTGCCGGAAAACGGTGCTTTACTATTCAATCGAGTCGGTAGGGAAGGTTTTGAATCCAATTGAGGCGGTTTCTTAGTTAATACAATCTGTCTATCGTCCGTTTAATCCGATGGAGGCGAGAGTATCAACTGGACTTTCTGCTTCATGGTTAACTCTCGGTTCTTCAAATCTTTGAATATGGCCTTCCATTCTTGAAAGGTGACCACTATCGGATTAAAACTGTTCACGGGTTTGGTGACGCCATAACGTACAGTTTCAACTTCAGGTTCGAATGTACCAAATAACTTATCCCAGATAATAAGAACGCCGGCGTAGTTCTTATCAATGTATTGCGGGTTTTTGCCGTGATGTACTCGATGATGCGAAGGGGTATTAAAGATGTATTCAAGTGGCCCCAAGCTTCGTATCCATTGTGTATGGACGAAGAACTGCAAACCTAGATTGAGAAGCACCACAAAGATGACCCACTTAGGGGCAAAACCTATGATGACCAACGGTATCCAGAAAAGCCACATCCCAGCAAGTGGATACATTAAGCTTTGACGGAAAGCCGTACTGAAGTTCATGCTTTCTGAACTGTGGTGTGCCACGTGTGCTGCCCACATCCAGCGAACACGATGGCTTGCTCTGTGGAACCAGTAATAGCAAAAGTCTTGCAACACCATCAATACAACAAAACTCAGCACGCCCATTTCAATGTCCATTAAGCGCCAACCAAACATCCAGAGATACAGCTGCACGACCAATAACCCGGTGAGCAAATCGGAGAGTTGATGCATTCCCGCCAGCGTGAAATTACACATCACTTCTGAAAGCTTATAGCTGGAGTTATCAGGCAGTCGACCTTGCTTCTGACCGATAAAATACTCAGCCAACATGCACACCACGAACAAGGGCGCTAATACCAGCAGTAGCCATTCTGGGTAATTGATTAATGCGTCGATATTCATGTTTTATCCTTGTTGAGACGCCATACGCGTTCTTAGTATCAAGTTTACTTAGACTTGCTCGCCTGAAATTCAGTTAGCAAAATTTCGCTACCAGCGAGCAAAGTGATCTTCTGTTAGGCCAAGAACACCATCGAGTTGATGTGTCACTCCATTGTTGTCTTCAATCGAGCCAGAAAAGTGACCAATGAACTGACGAAAGTTACTTTTTAACAGCCATAAATTGAGCTTTTCGCTGCGATTATTTAAGGGCGTAAAGGTCAGGTTTATACGTCCATCTTGTGATGTTATCTGCCAAGGTAAATTGGTGTCTTGGCGACTAAACGCAAACTGTACCGGGTTAAGTAAGTGCCGAGTTCCATTGATCCATAAAACGTTCTCGCAGCCTCCGGTTTCATTGACGCCTGCTGCGAGGTTCAAGCCAATATCTGTCCCATTGGATTGCGTGTTGATGCTTGCCCAGCGCCAACTGGTTTCACGTCTCATGTAACCCGCTGAAAAGTCATAACCGGCACGAGCTTGTTCGAGAACGAGTGATTCTCCCTTGATTTGGATTTCACCGCTGATGCGCAAAGCATTGTGCTTTTGGGTGTAAGTCCAACCTGAATAACCCGTTGGGCTGCACATCGCCATGGGCAAGCTGTCGGTTTCAGGCTCTAAAGAAATATCGGCCTTGATGAATTTCGTATTCAAGCGAACTCGCCATTGTCCGCCCTCGATATAGAAAGCAATGCTTTGATCTGCAATGCTTGTCTTTCCTTCAAATGGTGAAGGCGTTACATGCTTATCAAACCCTAATGGCCTCAACCAAGATGACTCTTGCAGATGGTTGTTTTCTATGTCGTACAGATAACAAAATGCCGAGCCTAAGTAGCGAATATCCGCGATAGCGACGCCGATAATGTGTGTGTCGGTGACGATGCTGACAAACTGGAATTGCTTATAGTGGAAGTGCTTCTGCCAAGGGTTTGCTTTTGAATCCATCGAGTTTCGGTAGTCAAAGTTCTCGATGTTTAGGTGTTTAAGGATGCCATCGAAATGCCCAATGATCGGCTGACCATTAGAATTAATCAAACTGTGTGGGGCTGGGTTGGTTTTTATCATTGCGATGGTTCACATTATTTTAACAACTAAAGCCATTGTGCGATGAGTAGCGTAGAATTGGGAGGTCATATTCGGACAAGAGCGCGTTACCAATCACGATTTTGTCAGCATGTGTTGTTAAGGCTGAGTAGTCATGTTGATGGGAATGGGCTCGATATAAGGAGAGACGATTGGAGATTATCGCGGAGTATAAGCCAACCGGACATAGGCACCAGTTGGGTACATTAGATATCGCGCTGCTGTTGAATACGCTAGAGCAACGAGGTATCGATATTGAAAGGCTACTCAATGATGTGGGTTTGCCGAACATGGATTGGCGAGACCCGAATGGAAAGCTGACTTACGCTGATAAACTAGCGTTATTTAGCGTGGCGAATCAGAGCTTTCCTCACGATGGCTTAGGGCTTTGGCTGGGGGAACACGCTAGCTTGAGCCACTTTGGTGTGTTGGGTTATGCGCTATCGACCAGTCAAAATGTCGGGGAGGCCATCAAGTCGGGCTTTAAATATCTGCGCCTGAACGGTCCTATTTTCTCGGTTAAATTGTTTCTAGATTCCGAGCACGCAGTGATTCAGATTGAGAACACCTTGGAAGTGGGCGATCTGCTCCCTTTCTGCAGTGAGTATTTCTTAAGTTCCATCGTCTCTTTGTTCAAAGAACTGACTGGTCATGAGTTGGATATTCACACTTTGGCTTTGCCTTACGCTCGTCCCAATTACACCAAGCTTTATGACAACCGCTTCCAGTGCCCGGTGATTTTTGAGCAAAACCATTGTGAACTGCGTTTTGATGCCTCGGTTTTATCACAAACCTTATTGACTCATGATGCCGCGACACTGAAGCGCTATCTTGCGTCTTGCCAGTCGATAGTCCAAACGCTGGACTCTGAGCACCTGCTGACTAACCAGATCAAAACGATCTTTTATCAAACCGCAGGTAGTTTCCCGAATATAGAGCAACTCGCGGATGAGTTTGGTTGTAGCTCTCGTACGCTCAGGAGAGAGCTAGTGACCCATGATTCCAGTTATCAAATATTGCTTACCGAAGTTCGAGTGGAACTGGCCAAAGAGCTGTTACTCGGCACAACTATGAGTATCGATGACATCGGTGAAAGGCTCGGTTATAGCGACCCTGCAAATTTCAGAAGGGCGTTTAAAGGTTGGCTCAATAAAACGCCCGCTCAGTTTCGTGATGGTTTAAGTTAAGGCGTTACTTGCTAAAGAACTGTTCTCTGAAATCGGTGACTTGCTGCTGATAGTAACTGTCCCAATCTTGTTGAGTCCAAGTGGCATAACTTGATGAACGCTGAGAGCCTAAGGTCGCTTTGAGCTGATCCAGTTGCACGTGATAACTCATCACGGTTTGTTGCTGTTGTGCGACTTGTTGTTCTCGCGCGGCAATGTTGCTGGCCTGCGCTTCATCTAAGTAGGCATCTTGAAGGTCGGCTTTGACTGATGCTACTTCAGCAGGGCTATAGCTGCTGGGTATCAAAGATACTGCCAGTTCATATTTTTGAAGCTGTGTTTCGGCGTTTAACGTGCCCGTATTGTTTTGCCATTCACTAAGCAAATCTTGATAGTTGGCCAAAAACTGGCTCGCTTCGTTCTCTTCAAGGGTGTTGGCGTCAAGCGTAAAATCCAGATGAGCAAACTGGTCAGCGAATAGCTGGTGGGCCAACTCTCCCCATACTTGCTGTGCAGATTGCTTGAATAAGGCAACACGATCTTCAAGAGTCTCTATGGATTCAAGTGGGATAGTGCTTTGTGTTAATTGCCAGTCAGCCGATAGCTGCGGATAGTCGCTCAGTAACTCAAACCATATGCCCGGCAATTCTGATTTCAATCGTGCGAGTTGCTCTGCGCAGTCATCGCGTTGTTGGCAAAGCTTCCAGAACCCATCGAGTTCATCGAACAAAGCCTTGCCTTCAAGCTCACTCAAGTTTTCAGCAAGAATTTTACCGTCCAGTGCTCCAGCTTGGGCTTGATTGCTGTGCGATGCGGAGTTTTCCGAACTAGCGGTTGCAGTAGGCGTGGAATTATCGTCATTAGTTGTCGTAGAAACACGCGGCTTAGGTTCTGTGTGTTGAGCAGAATATAGCGCTGTTTCGTTCGTTTTTGATGACCACGAATAGCCAATAATGCTAGCCGTTAAGACGAGCATTAGGATTAATATAACTCGATGCATTATTGGGTCACCGAGTTACTTGATCACGGCGCTAACAGGGAAGTGGTCTGAAAGGTTGTAGTGCTTCCATAACTCACTGCTTGTTGATCTTGGGACATCCACACGATTGTCGTTATGAGCTTTGGCGGCATATTCCGAGCTCACTACCACATAATCGAGATACTCAACGTTTTCACCACCCGACATAGGTTCACCCGCAAAGTTGTTGATGCGTGGGTCAAAGGTAGAAGCGGTGTAACCTGAGTAGGTTGGTTCGTCAGCTTGCAGGTTAGCGAACATCTGTTGGTAGTCGTCTGGGAACTTGAGCTTGTTCACGTTGAAGTCACCGCTGTAAACCACAGTTTCTGATGCCGGGATATTCAGAGACTGCGCCAGTGCACGCATCTGCTTGAATTGACGTTGTCGGTAATCACGAGCGGTGTCCGTATCGAATGATGCCGTGTGGGTACCGAAAACATGGTAAGCCTGACCATTCTTGATAACTTCCGCGTAGTTAACACCTTTATCAGCAAAGCAATCTGTGCCCGTGCAATCAGGGAAAACATACTGCGCTTCATTAACGATAGGATAGCGGCTGACAATGATCACACCACCGTCGTATATGTTAATCCCATCTTTATCGAGCATTTTAGTTTGATAAGGATACTCTTTCGCAAGCTCACGCAAGAACTCATCTCTGCCGTTAGCAAACACCTCTTGAAGCGCCAACACGTCATAGCCCTTTACATATTGAGGGAGTAGGTCATAGCGGTCACCAATATGTGAAGCGATGGCAGGCAGCGCCCAGATGTTGTAAGTCATGACCTTGAGTGTATTGGCATCCGGCTCTGGTTGCTCATCCACTTTTGGTGGGGTGATGGTGTAATAAATATCATCATAGCGCGCTGTAGAATCGGATTTGAGGGCTAGCTCTGCATTGACCCCGAACGCATCGGTTGTGCTGCGATGAATATTACGATCGTCATGCAATGTTAGGTTGACGTCTGCGGCACTCAAACCATGTTGCAGTGTCGAGTTATACCAATGTCCCTTCATGGTTTGGTTGAGCGTGACACTTTCGCCCACAGCGTTTGATACCACAGTGTCAAACTCATAGGTCTTCCCAGATTTCACACCAGTCCAGCGGTTGAAACTTATCAGCTTCTTCGTCTCCCAAGGACCAATCTGTTCAACATGCTGTTGCCACTCATCACCGAGTTGAAGCAGGTCGGTACCAGTGTGGTTGGCTTGAATGGTCATCACTTGATTGGTGTTATTGGTGAGATACACGTCGGTGTCTGCGATCGCAGAGGTCGAAGCGATTGATGTGGATGCCACAAGTGCAGCTAACCAAGTCCATTGAGTTTTCATCGTTTACGTTATCCTTATTGATTGATGTCTAGAATAACGTAGTCAAGAGTTATGACATTGGAGTTATAACTCTATGGCATTTATTCAAATATGAGATATATGCCAAGGTTTTATAAAATTGATTAACCATTGAAAATTAACATATTGTCTTATCGGAATGATAAGTGGTACGCGCGCGAATAATAGGGTCAGTTAATGCTTTCGAGTCGGTGGAACAGCCAATATTGGCGTGCTTAAGTGAAAACTGTGTGTCGCGGTAAAGTGGAGGTTGTGAGCAACAAGAAGGGAATATGGACACAGCTTAGAGCTATCAGCATAAATTTTGCGATTGTTCTGTAATTTACTCTTGTTCAGTAAACAGAAACCTCAAAAACAGGTATGATAGTGCCGTTTTTAATCCTGAACTGGGAAAGTCATGGCAAAGTTAACACTCCAAGAGCAGATGCTTAAAGCTGGCTTGGTAAATGAGAAAAAATTAAAGAAGGCGAAGAAAGGCTCTAAAAAGTCTCGCGTTCAGTCTCGTGAAGCAAAAGCGGCAGCTGAAGAAACTAAACTGGCGCAGCAAGCGAAAGACAAAGAGCTAAACCAACAGTTGAAAGAACAACAGTTGAGCAAAGAAATTAAAGCTCAAGTGAAGCAACTGATTGAGATGAACAAGATCGAACAGAAGAACGGTGAGATCAAATACAACTTCACCGACGGTACGCTAGTTAAATATCTTTACGTAGAAGAGCTGACTCAAAAGCAACTAAGTAAAGGCATTCTAAGTATTGCTCGTCAAGGCGAGAGCTATGTTGTTATTCCAACAGCAGTAGCGAACAAGATTGCTATGCGCGACGAAGAATCTATCGTTGATACGCAGGCAGGTAGCACAGACGAAGTAGACGAAGATGACCCGTACAAAGACTTCGTGATCCCAGATGATCTAATGTGGTAATCCGTTTTACCTAGCTCTATTTTAATGGTTAGCTAAGTTTACAGGATCTAAGAATGCAGCGAACAATCACTCGATTGGCGCTGCATTTTTTTTGGCGCGAAATGACTTCAACAAATCTTGAATAAAGCTTAGTGTTCTGACATGCCGTAAACAAGGCTATCATTGGCACTTGCATGATCGATAAAATCGGTATTAGCGCGCTGTTCGTGTTGGTCATAGCCATCGAAGTAACAGTCGCCAATTTCATTGCGCGGGCAAACGTGAATGTGGTCTTTGATGACCAGTTCGGTAGAGCAGCATGGGCAGTGTTTTACATGTCCAGTGAGTACCGTAGATCGATTTGGTTTCATACATCCTCCTGATAGGCACTGTAATATGATTGCCTATTTGCACCCTAAGTTACGCAAATTAGTGTGTCGTTATGATTTCATTTTTAAGTCAATAAAAAACGATTCGTAGAGTGAATGTTTAGGGCGTGTTGATCTTTCGTGAGTGTTTTTTGAACAGCATGGTAAAGAGTTATA
>NZ_JBFSRM010000015.1:0-123817 GCF_041465805.1 Vibrio sp. 10N.239.311.G01 | reverse complement strand
CCACAACGGTATGCTAAGAACAAAAATGCCGTTCACTCTTAAGTGAACGGCATTAATGCATGTGCATCGGTTTTTTGTTTAACGAGACTCAAGTTATTGAATCAATCGAACTCATTAAGCGTTCGCTTGTTCCAGATCTTGTTGCTTGTCTTTCTTACCCAATAGGCGGCTTGTGATCGTACCGGCTGTCATTGCACCAGATACGTTAAGCGCCGTACGTGCCATATCGATAAGTGGCTCGATAGAGATAAGCAGTGCTGCGATAGTTACAGGAAGACCCATAGCTGGAAGTACGATAAGCGCCGCGAACGTTGCACCGCCACCTACGCCAGCAATACCGAATGAGCTCACTGTGATAATAGCAATCAGAGATAGAATGAAGTTGATGTCCATTGGGTCGATGCCAACTGTAGGCGCAACCATGACTGCTAGCATTGCAGGGTAGATACCCGCACAACCGTTTTGACCAATCGTCGCACCGAAAGAGGCAGACAGGTTAGCAATCGCTGGTGGCACGTTTAGCTTAGTGATTTGAGCTTCAACGTTCAGTGGAATTGTTGCTGCAGAACTACGAGACGTGAAAGCGAACGTCAGTACAGGCCAGATCTTTTGGAAGTACTCTTTCGGGTTTACACCAACAAAAGAAACCAACACACCGTGAACGACAAACATTAGGATGATTGCTACGTAAGAAGCAACGATGAAACCGAGTAGGCTTAGGATGTCTGACGCACTCGATGTTGCGACTACTTTCGCCATTAACGCAGCGATGCCGTATGGCGTGAGTGCCATGATCATCTTAACTAAGCGCATAACGATAGATTGTGCAGCGTCAACGAAAGTACGGATCGGTGATTCTAGCTCTTCTTTCTCAGCCATTACTTTACGAGCAGCAATACCTGTTAGCACGCCGAAGATAACTACAGCGATGATAGACGTAGAGCGAGCACCGGTTAGATCTGCAAACGGATTGGTCGGAATGAAACTAACCAGCATTTGTGGAATGGTTAGGTCTGAAACACTTCCCATGCGGCTTTCTAGTGTTGCAATACGGGCTGTTTCACGCGCGCCCTCTGTTAAGCCTTCAGCCGAAAGACCGAATGCTTGAGCCACTGCAATACCAACAATTGCAGAGATCGCTGTTGTTGCGAGTAATACTGAAATAGTGATACCAGAAATCTTGCCCAGTGAACCGCCTTTTTCAAGCTTCACTACAGCCGCAATCATTGAAACCAAGACTAATGGCATGATTACCATTTTAAGCAATCCAACGTAACCACGACCAACGATGTTTACCCAGTCTAGTGTCTCTTTGATGATGGGATTGCCTTCACCAAATAGCAGCTGTAGACCAAGGCCAAATGCACTACCAAAAACTAAACCGAGTAAAACGAGGCGAGAAAGTGTGTTTTCTTTTTTCTGCTGTCCGTAGAGAAAAAAGAGGATACCAGTGAATACCACTAAGGCAGCGATAGCTGAAAATGACATTTGTTTTCCTTATGAATAACTCTAAATCAATTAGGCACCTAGATGTATAGGTGTCAGTACTGCTGCTAAAATAACGTTCTGTTACAAAACGTAAAATAAGGAAAAGTAATTTATTAGAACGATTAGTAATATTCACTCAATGGTATGGGTGGATATTCAACATTGTGATGAATAGGTGAGCTTTTTAGCGATATTTTGCCAATAAATTGAGCATGTCACTTGACGAGTAAATTTCGGTATTTTTGAAATTATTTTCGAATAATCGTAACAACATTGCCTTCGCGACGTCTTCCGCTTGAATAGGGCGTAGGTTTTTGAACTGACCAAACATAAAGGGAGAGACTAAAGGAAAGATGCTTTGCAGGAGTTTTTCATCGGCTCTTGGTTCATCACGTTCACCAACCAGCGGCCCCGGACGTGCGATGAAAAGCTGCTTGAAGCCAATACGTTTTAAGTTTTGCTCCATTTGCCCTTTGCAACGAAGGTAGTGTGAATAAGAATCTGGCGAAGCCCCATAGCTCGAAACGACGGCAACGCGTTGTACCCCAAGAAACTTCATCGACTGTGCAACCTGGCTAACCAATTCAACATCGACTTTGCGAAGTGCTTCTTTTGATCCTGCCTTTTTCTTAGTCGTACCTAAGCAGATAACGCCAAGTTTAGGCGTCGCATTCGTATCATCCCAACTCGTGACTTGCAGGTCATTATGAATGAGTGTGTGGAGTTTATTGGAGTCAAACTGTGCATTGAGGGATCTGCGGGATAACGCATAGATATTGTCGACCGCGGGTTCATCAATGAGTTGCCTCATCACATGATGACCAATTAGCCCTGTTGCACCAGCCACAACAACCGATGTTTTGTCTCCAGCAATGCTCATTTTAATCCCTTATTAACTCCACAAGTGCTTGTTTAATATAAACAGTGTTTGAATTTTAAGCGAATAAAAGTTTGTTAAACGAGTGGTCAGTAGTATGTGGGGAGTCGCCTGTTTATGGAAAAAGAGATGATTTAGTTTGGCTCGACGCATAAGTACGGTCTGAAGCATAAGTACGATATGAAACATAATGGCGGTGGGAAAGATAAATGCGGTTTGAAACTTAAGTTAGGCGTTAAACATAACAAAGCCCGCTGGGCGACGGGCTTTGTTACTTTTCTTGCTTCTTACTAGGTAAAGGACAGTGGGATTTTCCTTACCTTTTTGCTAGCTTTCTTACTTGATTTATTTGGTTTTCTTTTACTTGAATTTGGAATCATTACACCTCCTAAATCGTTGTTCTGTTTTGTCTTTCAATCGATTGTCTTTCTTCGTGTAGCGTCAGTGTTGTGGGCATTCACTGTATGGGTACTTATCAATGGAGAGATTAATAAGTAATTTAGATAAGGCATAAACGATGCCAAAATGTAAGTTATTGATAAATCTATTATCAGTATTATTTGTGTTTTAGGGTTCGTCAATTTGACTGTCAATCTGAGAAAAAACCAGTGTGATCTGTTTAAATTAAGTACACTCTCTGCGGTTTCTGCCACATAGCCATAGATACAGCCTTGCTTAACACGTAAACTGAGTCGTAATTCACATAGACCAAGGACGTGCTATGAACCTCAAGCTTGATACTCTTGCTCCCACTCAGATTTATCACCTGATGACACAAACCGTTGTTCCTCGCCCGATTGCGTGGGCATTGACGGAATCTTCTGACCAAGAGTACAACCTCGCGCCTTTCTCTTATTTTCACGCCTGTTTCTAGTAATCCGCCGTTACTGATGTTATCGGTTGGGAAGAAGCCGTCCGGCGAAATCAAAGATACCACTCGTAATGCCCTAGAAACGGGTAAGCTAGTGATTCACATTGCTTCTTCAAGTTCTGCCGAAACCATGACGGCGACAGCAGCTACCCTTGAACATGGTGATTCGGAAGTCACCGCGAATAACATTGATCTGGTTGAATTTGAAGGCTTCTCTTTACCGAGATTGAAAGAGTGCGCGGTCGCTTTTGGCTGCACCTTATACGAAGTAAAAGAAGTTGGAGAGGTGCCACAAAGCCTTATCTTTGCTCAAGTCGAAACCGTGTACATTTCCGAAGATGTGATCGATAAAGAGAGTGAACGTCTTAAGGTTAATGCGTTGGCATTGGACCCTTTGTCTCGCCTTGGTGGCGGTGAATACGCGACGCTTTCCAATGTGTTTTCTGTCGCACGCCCTAAGTAGCAGTCCCTAAATTAACGTACCCAGAATAAGCGTTTTTAAAAACTATGTTAGATACCCAATACTCGCAGTACATCCAACACCGAATTGACCAAAAAACCAAGCCGCTCGGTGCGCTTGGCTTACTAGAAAAAGTCGCTCATCAATTGGCATTGATTCAGAGCCAAGGCAAAGAAGCTGCGGTCGAACACATTGAATTAAATAAGCCACGTATCATCATTTTTGCTGGCGACCATGGCATAGCAGATGAAGGTGTGAGTATTGCTCCAAGTGCCGTCACACAGCAGATGGTGTTGAACTTCTTAAGCGGTGGCGCGGCGATCAATTGCTTCTGTGCGGTGAATAATATCGATATCACGGTAGTCGACACGGGGATATTGTTGCCTGTGGAATCAGACAGTGACATGTTGATCTCTCAGCGCTTGGGTACGCGAACCAATAACTTTGCCAATGAAGCGGCAATGAGTTTAGAAACGGTGGAACGCGGGATTGAACTGGGCACTGAGCTTGTCTCTAGAACCATTTCGAATGGCACCAATATCATCATGTTTGGTGAAATGGGTATCGGAAATACCAGCAGCGCATCAGCGATCTTAAGTGCATTAGCGAATCGTGCTGCAGCGGAGTGTGTTGGCCTAGGCACTGGCATCAACAATGAACAGCTTGCACGTAAAGTGGCTGTGGTTGAGCAAGGTGTCGCGCGTTGCAAAGATTTAGATGCGAAAGAAGTTAAAGAGCTTACAGATCTTAAAGATATTAAAGAAGTACTCGCACAAGTCGGTGGCTATGAAATCGTTCAAATGGTCGGTGGCTTCCTTGGCGCTTACCAAAACAGAACACCAGTGTTGGTCGATGGCTTTATCGTGTCGGTTGCGGCGTATGTCGCGACTTTAATTGAACCAAACTGCCGAGACTATATGATCTTCGCACATCGCTCTGAAGAGTCGGGGCACAAAATTCTTTTAGAACTGCTCGACGCTGAGCCACTGCTCGATCTTGGATTGAGATTAGGTGAAGGCACAGGTGCTGCGCTAGCTATGCCAATCATTCGTGCGGCAGCCGAGTTCTATAACAATATGGCGAGCTTCGAAAGTGCTGGAGTCACGGTTTAATGAGTGATGTACCAGAAAGATCGTTGAAAGATCGAGTCACCCATCAGTGGGAGCTGTTTGCACTGGCGATGGGTTTCTTTTCTCGCTTGCCAATGCCGAAGAATATGCCCTATTCATCAGAGCGAATGAATCGTTCGGGTCGTTACTTTTCAACGGTTGGTTTGTTGCTAGGTGCTCTATGTGGCGGTGTGTTTTTGCTACTTGATGCGGTACTGCCGAGTGCAGTAGCGATTTTCTTGATGATGAGTTTTAGCCTGATGCTCACTGGCGCATTCCATGAAGATGGTTTGACTGATATGGCCGATGGCATTGGTGGCGGCATGACCCTAGAACGCCGTTTGACCATCATGAAAGACAGTCGAATCGGTACTTATGGTGCGTCTGCTCTGATTATGGCTCTGCTTGGCAAGTGGGTGCTGTTGAATGAACTCATAAGCATGACGGGACTGTTTATGGTAATCGTGACCAGTTATACCTTTAGCCGCGCGATTGCTGCATCGCTAATTTACGACATGCCTTATGTCAGTGATTTAGATACCAGTAAAAGTAAACCATTGGCCAACAAGCAAACCAAAGGCGAACTTGTCTTCTTGTTGCTGGTAGGCGTGCTGCCTAGCCTGTGGTTTGGTCTTGAATTCGCTTTGGTTTTATCTGTCGTCGCCTATCTGTTCAGAACAGGTTTTAAAACGTGGTTAACGGCTCGAATTGGCGGCTTTACTGGGGACTGCTTGGGTGCGGCTCAACAGTTAATGGAGTTGCTGACTTACCTTGTATTCATTACTGCATTTTACAATGGCTTTCTATAACGGCTTCCTATGACCAACACGAATGAAACTATTCAAGCTAATCAAATTAATCAAGCAAGTCAGCGAAACAGCCATTTGGTATTGGGCGGGGCTCGTTCTGGTAAGTCTAGTTTTGCAGAGCAACAAGCATTATGTGCGCTTGAAGCATGTTCAAATGGACGCCTCAATTATATTGCGACAGCGACATATCTTGATGATGAAATGCGAGAACGAATCGCGCACCATCAACAACGTCGTGGCGAGCAGTGGATTGAGCATGAAGTACCCGTCGAATTAGCCGAAAAACTGCAGTCTTTTGAGAAAGAAGATGTGGTATTGATTGATTGCCTAACCTTGTGGTTGAACAACATCATCTTTGAACTGGGTGATGACGCAACTAATGAACAGGTTGAAGCCGTGGTTGAAGTATTGGTCAAAAGCGTCGAGCAAAGTCCGGCGCAAATTATCATGGTCTCTAACGAAGTCGGTTTAGGTGTGGTGCCGCTGGGTAAAGTGTCTCGCTTGTTTGTGGACAATGCAGGACGAATGAACCAAGCGCTAGCTCGCGTCGTTGAGCGCGTCACGCTGGTTGCTGCCGGATTGCCGCTGCACTTAAAACCATCTAATCACTTGCTTGATATTCAAGGCTAGGTCGCACACATGGTCAATGGAACAACCAAAAACATCTATTTGTTAAGACATGGCAAAGTCGAAGGAAAAGCTGCGCTCAATGGTTTATCTGATGTGCTGGTCAACTCTGATCTTCAAGAACAGATATGTGAGGCACTAACTACACAAGACATTACCTTTGATAGCGTGGTTAGCTCTCCACTAAGACGATGTGGTGATCTCGCGAGCTTGTTTGCAGAGCGTATGTCTGTGCCTTTATCAGTTGCATCGGGTTTTCAGGAAATGAACTTCGGTGAAGTAGATGGTGTCCCATTTGATGAACTTGAAGACAAGTGGGGAATGTTAGAAACCTTTTGGAAAGACCCTGCTAATCATCAATTAACTGGCGCAGAAAGTTTACAGAGCTTCCACGACAGAGTAACTCAAGCTTGGTCGCAACTTTTGAATGATTCAAGTGACAACATATTGTTGGTTACTCATGGTGGTGTGATTCGCATACTGCTAGCGCACTGCCTTAATATTGATTGGAAAAACCCGAGTTTGTACTCGAAGTTATCGATAGAAAACGCATCGATAACGCATATTCAAATCACTCAGTTTGCGCAGAGCTTTATCAGCGTTAAATCGATAGGGATACCTGTTCTCTGAGTGTTCAAAAAACACAGTTTAAGAATTAACAATCTTTTAGATCTGTAAATAGAAACAGAAATATAAATAGAAGTATAAAGCGGCGTTCACAGCCGCTATACCTGATTGGTATTACTACCTACGTGAAAGGAATTTAGTCATGACAACACCAAGTTGGGATCTAAGCATTGCTTATAGCGATCTTAATGATGCAAAAATCGAACAGGACATTGAACTCATTCAGCAGTGCATTGAGCTGTTGAACCTACACGTTGAAAAGCGTCATATCATTCTAGCGATGCAAAACGCGATTCAGACTTCAGAAGCGGCAGGCACGTTACTGAGTACAATCAACACCTTCGCTAATTGCCACGCATCGGTCGACGCGACACACACAGAAGCGAAAGCATTGCTTGGTCGTGTAGCGAAGCTGAACTCTGAAATGTCTCAAGCGTTCAGCCCTTACGAAGATACGCTAATTCACGCAGAACCAGAATTTATTGATGCAGTATTAGAGCATGATAGTGCGGACGTAGCAGGGCAGCGCTTTGCGATTGAAAGCTCTCGTAAGTTATCAAGCAGCCGACTCAGTGTTGCTGAAGAGCAGTTATTGGCAGCGATGAAGGTTGATGGTCGTGACGGATGGGGTCGTTTATACGATAACCTAACCGGATCTTTAAAACTGTCGCTAAAGCTGGACGGTGAAGAGGAAGCCCTAGGCTTTTCACAAGCCGCGAGCCTGTTGTACGGCAGCGAATTCGACAAACAAGAACCAGCATGGCGCGCGGTTCAAGGTGCGATGAAAACGCACCAAGAGTCTTTTGCTTCGATTCTAAATGCATTGGCGGGTTGGCGACTGACTGAAAACAAAAAGCGTTCGAAGAATAGCGATGTGCATTTCCTAGATCCAAGCCTACACGGCAGCCGCATTGTGCCAGAAACGCTAGACACCATGATGTCGGTAGCGAAAGCTAATCGAGCTGTTGGTCAGAAAGCAGGTTTGTTAATGGCAAGAGTTCATGGCTTAGATGAAATGAAGCCATGGAACCACTTAGCTGCGATGCCGCCGCTTGGTGACGCTGAATCTAAGGTTTATCCATTTGATGAAGCGATTGAAGTGATCAAAACTGCCTTCGCTGAAGTGAACCCAGAGATGGCTGACTTCGTTGCTTTGATGGTTGAGAATGGTTGGATTGATGCCGCACCAGCAGCCAACAAGCGTTTAGGTGCTTACTGTACTAAGTTTGCCGCGACACGCACACCGCTTGTATTCATGACGTGGAGTGGCAGCCGCTCTGACTTAATGACATTGGCACACGAGCTAGGCCATGCGTTCCACAACTGGGTAATGAAAGACATGCCGTTGTGTCAAACACGCTACCCAATGACGCTAGCAGAAACCGCTTCTATCTTTGCTGAAAACATCGTTCGTGATCACTTGTTAACGCAAGCTCAAACACGTAACGAGAAACTTGAGATGTTATGGGAAGAGTTGTCTTCTTCACTCGCTTTAATGGTGAACATTCCAGTGCGTTTCGAATTCGAAAAAGCCTTCTACGAGCAGCGTGAAAAAGGCGAGCTAACGGCTCAGCAGCTGTGTGACTTGATGGAAACGACTTGGAAAGAGTGGTATGGCGATGCAATGACAGAAGCTGACCCTTACTTCTGGGCGAGCAAACTGCATTTCAGCATCTCTCAAGTAAGCTTCTACAACTACCCATACTTGTTCGGTTACCTGTTCAGTAAAGGTGTTTACGCTCAGCGCGATGCGAAAGGTGAGCAATTCTACGGCGATTACGTTTCGTTGCTTCGTGATACGGGCAGCATGATGGCGGAAGAAGTCGTTCAAAAGCACTTAGGAATGGACCTGACTCAAGCTGATTTTTGGCAACAAAGCATCGACATGGTCAAAGTTCAAATCGATGAATTTGAAAGATTGCTCGATCAGGAAGATTAATTGATCTCAATCTGTTCATAGCAGGTAAGAGCTGTGTTAGCTTACGTGGCTCTTATCTTGCTGGCATAACCTGAGATAAGCCGAAACAACCAAAAGTCTCTTTAAATAGAGAAAGTTATTTGGAACAGATGTCGGTTAGTAAAGTCAGCAGGTAATATAAAAATATATGGGTAGTATTTGTGAGTGATAACGGAGTTTCTGTTGATAAGTGCGATCCTAGCAACACAATTTCTATGTACAATTTATTAACATACGGCCGTGCAATTAAGGAGTAGCGCATGACGAAGACCCTCTTTCGCCAATCATTTCTTTTTGACAGCCTAGATCTTGAGCAAGAAGTGTTTGCAGGACAGACCGTACTGAGTAACGGTGTTCAAATTAAGCTTCATCAACGCGGTGTCTTGGAAGTGATTCCCGCGGATTTTAATTCTGAAACCAAGAACATCATTTTTTCAACCGGTGTTCATGGCGACGAAACTTCACCAATGGAGCTGATCGATAAGCTCATTGAGGATATTGAAACAGGTTTCCAAGTAGTAAACGCGAGATGCTTGTTTATCATAGCTCACCCAGAAGCCACTAACGCGCATACTCGTTTTCTTGATGTGAACATGAATCGTCTGTTTGATGAAAAGCAGTACGAGAGCAATCGAGAAGTGGATATCGCGAAGAACTTGAAGTTCTTGGTGACTGAGTTTTACAAAGAAACGGAACCTGTCACTCGTTGGCATCTAGATTTGCACTGTGCAATCCGTTTATCTAAGCATTACTCGTTTGCAGTGAGCCCTAAAGTTCGCCACGAAGTACGCAGTAAAGAGCTGTTTGATTTCATTAACAGTGCGCACGTGGAAGCAGTGTTGTTGTCAAATGCGCCAACCAGTACATTCAGTTGGTACAGTGCTGAAAACTTCGAAGCGCAAGCACTGACAATGGAACTAGGGCAGGTCGCGAGAATTGGTGAGAACCAACTTGATAAGCTAACGGCTTTTGACTTGGCGATGCGTAACTTGATTGCTGAAGTTGAGCCAGAGCATTTACCTAAGCGAACCATCACTTATCGCGTGAGCAGAACCATTGTTCGTTTACATGATGACTTCGATTTCATGTTCTCAGATTCTGTAGAGAACTTTACCGCGTTCAAGCACGGTGAAGTATTCGGTCATGATGGTGATAAACCGTTAATGGCTAAGAATGAAAACGAAGCGGTGGTGTTCCCTAATCGTAATGTTGCTATCGGTCAACGAGCAGCCTTAATGGTGTGTGAAGTTGAAACGCGATTCGACCATGGTCAGCTTGTGTACGATTAATATCGACTCGGGTTTAAACGACGAAAACAACCGCTCAACTGGTTGAAATATCAAGGTTCACATTACGGTGTGAGCCTTGAGTTTATTTGGGGATACAGGTAAGGTTACGCGAACATTTTCAAAGTAGCTTGATATGGATTTCCAACAACTTCTTCACCAAAAACAGCGCAAATGGACTAGAGCCATTTATCTGATGGCAGCACTGCTTGTCGCGCTGAGTGCGATTTACCTAATGGTTGGCGATCTTTTCATTTCCCCTCTGGGCACATTGTCCACGTTAGAACAAAAACTACTGATTGATTTACGCTTACCTCGACTATTGGCGGCTATTGCTATCGGGGCAGGGTTAGCCGTATCTGGCGCAAGTTTACAAGTCTTATTGGGTAACGTATTAGCAGAGCCCGGTGTGCTCGGCATTTCTGGTGGTGCAAGTTTGGCGATGGTTATCGTGCTGTTCTTCTTGCCGTTTGCTCCCACACCAGAACTGTTCATGATTGCCGCCGTTTTAGGCTCGCTCTGTTTCACCGTGATACTGGTGAGCATGGTAAAAACGATGCGACTCACCACGGCTAAATTACTGCTAGTGGGTGTCGCGTTAGGCATTCTTTCTGGCGCGATGGTGACATGGGCGTTCTATTTTAGTGATGACTTAAGTCTACGCTTATTGATGTATTGGCTGATGGGCAGCTTAGGTGGCGTCACTTGGTATCAACACTCGCTCACGTTGGTGATGATCCCCGTGATTATTTGGCTGTGCCTGCAAGGTAGTAAGCTAGATAAGTTAATGATTGGCGAAACGCATGCCGCACAGTTAGGCGTAAACGTACCGAGATTGCGCTGGCGTCTAATTTTCGCCGTGTCTATTTTAGTCGGCTGCGCGGTAGCTTTAGGTGGCGTGATCAGCTTTGTTGGCTTGGTTGTGCCACACTTATTGCGTTTAGCGATTGGTACTGATAACAAATACCTTCTTCCTTTGTCTGCCGTTGCTGGCGCTGCGTTGTTGGTGTTTGCTGATATCTGTGCAAGAACCTTATTAGATTCCGCAGAGCTACCTTTGGGTGTGATGACCACCAGTATCGGTGCGCCTATCTTCATTTGGATGTTAATTAAAAATCATGATTCAAATTAAGAGCCTGAGCGTTGGCGCTCGTTTATTACCACTATCATTTGAGCTCAAGCAAGGGCAGGTGACTCACGTTATCGGCCCGAATGGCAGCGGTAAAAGTACCTTACTCGAATCGATATCTGGCATTGGTGATGGTTACAAAGGTGATATCAAGATCGACGGGCAGGATTTGTCGGAGCTGTCTTTACAAGATTTATCATTGCATCGTGCTTACTTGTGCCAAAGCGCAAGGCCAGCCTTCAACTTAGAAGTGTTCCAATATCTTGCATTGTCACTGCCAAGCTCCTCACACGGCCTTGATGCTGAAATCAACGCAGCTTTGGAAGAAATCAGCCAGATGCTAGACATTGCAGACAAACTTCATCGCTCAATTCAGACACTGTCTGGTGGTGAATGGCAACGCGTACGTTTGGCGGGAATGTGCCTGCAAATTTGGCCGACACTTAACCCATACGCGAAGCTGCTGATCCTCGACGAACCCGCAGCTCCGTTGGATATTGCTCAAGAAGCCTTGTTGTACAAGCTCATTGAACGAGTGGCAGAGAAGGGCATCGCTGTGATCATGGCTAACCATGATTTGAACAGAACACTAAGACACGCAGACCAAGTGTTGTTGCTCGATAAAGGTGTACTTCAAGCATCAGGCTCAGCTTATCAAGTGCTTACCCCTGAGCAGCTAGAGTCCGTGTTCAACACCGAAGTCAAAAGTATCTCAGTCGACAATCAGACCTATCTTTTGTTTGGTTAAAAGACTAATTAGTTAAGCTGCTCATTGGGTTTAAGGCGAGTTAGTAAAGGAAGCAAATATGTTTAGATACATCCAAAGAAGAAGAATCAAAAAGGCGATTAAGTCATTGTCTGCAAAGATGGTGAAGAGCTACGGAAGCCGTGATTTCTTCTCTATTGGGCAGGTTGAAACAAGTTCTCGTGAGTTGAGTAAACGCCAACAACAGATTGCTTTAGCCTTGTTTGCGGATCCACAAGATCTTGCTGTTGAATTAGCTCCAACTATTCAGTTGCTGCGTAATGATGTGTCTAATGACTTCTTTGGCGGAGAAGACTACACAGCGCGAGATGTACTTAATCTATTGGGTGGCGGCGGTTGGAAGGGCGGTCGTATGGACGATGACATGTCACATCGCATGGGCATGCATAGCCGTTATTAAATATCTTCTTACTACCTAACGCCTTTATATCCCCAAAGCGGCTTAATCATAAAGCCGCTTTTTTATTCATTCCGAATAATGTTCCCTCAATCAACATAGAATACTGAAACGTCATAATTCAAAGCAACATCATCTATCTACAACGCATTTGTTTGAGTTGTGTGATGCTGATTCCTATCAATATAAAACCCGCTGTTATTGATAAAATTGACGTATATATTTTTCGTTGTTCTTTAAGTCAGAAACTATAAACCTTCGAATTACAGTGCTGGTTGGTTAGTAACCAATTGGTTTTGTGTTTAGGGTAAAATAATAGAGAGTGGGAAAGTGACAACAATAAATAATAATATTCTAAAAATAGCAGTGGGTATGGCTATGCTATCGAGTGTGCCGTCAGTGGCAAATGCTCATGGTTGGTCTGAGTTTCCAAGCGCGCGTCAGAACACGTGTTACGAGCAAGGCGGGATTTGGTCGGGTACACCACCTAATGCTGCGTGTGCTCAAGCAAAAGACATTTCGGGTTCATACCCGTTTGTTCAACGTAACGAGTACGCGAAAAATATCCAAGATTTCAACAACATCAATGCTGTAAAAGCGGCGATTCCTGACGGCACGTTATGTTATGCCAACGATTCGCAAAAACGCGGCATGGGTGCGCCTCATACTGGTTGGACTCGTACCGAGCTAAATACTGGTACGTTTGAATATGTATTCAATGCGACAGCGCCACACAACCCTTCTTTCTGGGAGTTCTACCTAACGAAACCAAACGCGGACCTAAGCAAAGGCCTAGCGTGGGGAGACTTAGATCTTATCCAAGAAGAGGGTAACGTTCCGGTTAATGGCGGCAAGTACCGCATTAATGTCACTATTCCTTCAGACCGTTCTGGCGATGCGATTCTATTCGTTCGTTGGCAACGTGATGATGCTGCGGGCGAAGGCTTCTACAACTGTTCAGACATCACTATCGCGGGTGGCACAACCCCTCCACCAGAGCCGGGTCCAGAGCCTGATCTAGTGCGTGGTGACCTGTTTGTTTCTGACCAGTTTGGCACGCCAGAAATTGGTGATACGGTTAAATACGACATCATCAACAAGTACGGTGAAGTAGCGCGTAGCTTCACCATCGTCATCGACGCTTCAAACGTTAACGATTGGGCTCGTTTGTTGGCTTCAGAAATTAACGGCTGGCATGAAGAGTTTAAAGACGGCGCGATCTTCATTGGTGATTGGCACGCTGAAATGCAGCACTACATGTACTTCCAAAACGATCCTTCACGTAACTTCTTCAACTCAAAAGATAGCCGTGCTTCTGGTCAGTTAACGTTGATTGATGGTGGCGACGGTGGTGTTGAACCATTGAAAGGTGACATCTACGAGCTAGTGAAGAGTGACAATGTAGTCAATGCTGGCGATAAGGTTGTGATTGCAACAAGCGAAGCCGCGACATTGACTCAAACTCAAGGTTCTTCAGTAAGCATCCAAAATAACGGCACGGCTTCTATCGTAGTTGATACCACTGGCATCACTGCAAACGAAACTTTATCGTTTATGGCTAGCTCGATTGAAAGCGACAGTGTTGAAACCTTCACTTTTGAAGTAATTGCCGATGACGGTGGCGTGACACCAGACCCAGATCCAACGCCGGATCCTGATCCGACTCCTGACCCAGACCCTACGCCAGATCCAGGTACGTGGGACTCATCAGCGACTTACCTTGGTGGCGAAGTCGTGACTTACTCGAACCAGTCATGGAAAGCACAATGGTGGGTTCAAGGTGGTACTAACCCTAAAGCGACTTACGAAAATGACAAATGGGGCGTTTGGCGTCCAGCCAACTAATCTTAACTATTGTTAGTTAATTAGCCTTGCAATAATAACCAAGACACCACATTTTTTGACGAGTGTGGTGTCTTTTTTAGCGTCTGCATTTGCGGTTTTGAATGTCATCAGCCTAGAAAAAGTGATTCAGGAACGGAGTCTTAATCACTCAGCACGGCTCTATAAGAAGATGAGAGTTATATAGAAAACAAGAGCTATATAACGTTTTGTAATGTGTTGACGAATTATTTCAGAATAAGGTTTTCTTTAATCTCATCGTTAAGATACCCCTGATCAAAATCTGGTGTCATAAATTCGACGGAGGAGGAGTCTAGATAGCTGGTTTCTAGATAACTCGGCTCTAGATAATGGGGGTCTAAGTGATCAGCACTTACGTAGGTGGGAATCGCAGAAAACAAAACGATACTGATCGCTGCAGCGATATTAATGGCTTTGTTGCGTTGAGGAGTCATTTTCATAGTAGTGCCCTCGAAAGGTGGGCAAATCCATCTGCCTATGAGAATTGAATCTGAGATGTTTAGAAGTCGTAAGACAAACCAAGCGTAATGATATTGTCGTTGTCGATCGGGCCCATCGATTGGCCGTTCAAGTAAAGGTCACCTTCGTTGGTGTTGAAATAGGTGTATTTCACGTAGGGTGTCCAGTCGTCGATGCTCTTAGAGAGAACGACTTCGTGTTCATTGGTACGGTAGTCGCCTTGATGAAAGATTACGTTGTCATCGTTGTGGGTAAACCCGCCATTGGATCCATCACTGTTTTCGTGAGTGTATTGATAAGCTAAATCCCAGCCTGCGAGTGAGTACCCCGCACCGGCGATGAACTTATTGGTGTTGATCGTGGTGTCGCTTACATTCTCGAGTACTTGCCCTGACTGGTTATATCCCAATCCACTGAATACATTGAAGTTGTCGTTCACTTGATAATCGATAATACCTTCGATTAATAACTCTTCACCGTTGTCCCATTTACCAAGTTCACCGTATAAGTTGAACGTGAAAGATTCGCTGATGTGAAAATCGTGCCCGTAACCCGCTGCCAACCAACCCTGGTCATCAAAACCTATATAGACTTGTCCATTTTCTGAGGTATCGATTAATGCGCCAGCTTCTGTGGTGTAGACACCGTTATCAGCAGCATTAGAGGCAACGTTTTGTTCGATGTAAACTTGAGTCGAAGTCGCAAACGCTGCGCTGCTGAGTAACGTAAGTGGTAGAGCAATAAGGTTAAGCTTTTTCATGGATTCTCCAGTGTCGTTCTATTGAATTAACTTGCTGGAGAGTATGTGATTAAATTGAATTTATATTAATAGGGCTAACTTTAGTTAAAACCTCAGTTTCATTTATGTTTTCTTAATGCCGACTTGATTGCTTCGCGGGTTTTGATGTGTTGTTCGTCGTTAGCGTAACGGCGGTGATAGAGCATCCGAAACGTGATCGGTCTTAATTTGATGGGGATAGGGTGAACGCGTAAGCCAAGCGCCGGTGCGAGCATTTCTGCAAAAGAACGAGTAGAAGCGGCAATATAATCCGTCGTGCTCGCCAAAATCAGCATGCTTGAAATTGAGCTGGTTTCAATTCTGACTTTTCTCGGCTCGATATCGCTCTCTGATAAAAACTCGACTGTGTTCATGTTGGCGCGTTTGATCTTGAGTGCAATATGTTCCTCTTGGAAATACTCCTCTTTACTCAGTGTCTCACCAATTCGAGGGTGGTTAATTCGAGTCAGACACACGGGTTCCTCATCGACGATGGTTTCTTCAATCAATGAGTGTTTCTTACTCGAAAGTACATCAATGACGATATCCACTTTTTGTGCAGTAAGCGCATCAAACAGTTCTTCCTCTTCGAGCGGCGCTTCCGTAAAGTTTACGCCTTCAACCTGGCTAACGAAATGAAGCAAGCTCTCTGTGCAATAGACTTTAAGGTCATTCTTTTGCTGCTCAACCGTTCCAATGATGTTCAATGGGTCTTCTATCTTGTTAGCGAGTGATACCGCAGCTCCAGTGGGCGCGATACCTCGTCCTTCTCTCACAAATAAAGCTTTGCCCACGACCCCTTCGAGTCTCTTAATAGCCGCGCTTACCGCGGGTTGAGAAATATCGAGCTGCTCTGATGCCACGGTGATAGAGCTGTGTTTGTAAACGGCCAAAAATGTCGTCAGTAGATTAAGGTCCAAATTCAGTTCCCTCTATTCTTATTGCCACTCATCCAAATCATGGTGGAGTCGTTATTAACTCATAAATGAAATGGAGGTTTTAAGTAAAGTTTACACTATATATCAAGGTTCTGTTTATTAATAAACTTGTTTGCATCGGAGTGAGGAAGGAACTTCATTCATTTACTAAATACTCAGACCGATAGGTGAAACTATGAGAACTTTCGCAAAATTATCAATCATCTCTACAGCAATGATCATCACGACAACCGCTTTTGCTGCTGACCCAATGATGCAATACAACACCAAGCAGACTAACTCTGATATTCAAAAACTCGAGAAATTTGAATATCACGAGGGTGAAACCCTTGAAGAGTATCTGAGCACTCAACCTAAGGGGAACTTGTACTCTTCAGAAGAAGAAGTGCTTTCTGTGTTAATGGGCGGTGTAAACAATGGTGACTATCGCAAAGAAACCAATTCAGGTTGGAAAGAAGGCCTGATGTTTGAGGGCATTGCACCTTATGGAGATCACATGGTGTCGGGCGCCAACTGGTTCCCACGAACTGAAGAAGTTCAACCGGATGAAATGCGTGTCACGTTCATGGGGACATCACCAATGATTCGCCCGGGGCAGGCAAACACCTCGATATACGTCGAATTGGGTAACGGCTCTAACTTTGTCTTTGATTTAGGTGAAGGATCAATTGCGAACTACGTAGCGGCGGGTGTCGCGATGAATGAACTCGACCATATCTTCATTACTCACTTACACGTAGACCATTACGGCTCGTTACCTTACCTGTATCAATTTGGTGGTTGGAATGGTCGCTGGGAAAAGCCGCTTAACATTTATGGCCCGAGTGGTGCGACTCCAGAATATGGCACTCGTCATATGATTGAAGGCATGCAGCAAATGTTGAACTGGCACACCGATGCATTTGATGTGTTCCCATCAGGCAACGACATAGTGGTACACGAGTTTGATTTCCGCGACGACGGTGGCGTTATCTATGACCAAGACAATGTGGAAGTGATTCACTGGCGACGCAGTCACGCAAAAGATGGCGCGTCTGGTTACCGCTTGAATTGGACTCAAGATGACGGTCGAGTGCTTTCATTTGTTTGGACAGGAGACGGTCGCCCAACCGAGTTGGATTTGAAATACGCAAAAGGTGCAGACTTGTTCATTACTGAGCTGCAAACCGAAACGTTCGGTGTGTCTTCGATTATTCAAGGTGTGCCGCCATTCTTAGCACGTTACACCGTTGATACTCACCATACACCAGCGTACGCGGCGGGTTATGTGGCGAATGAAGTACAACCGCGCTTGTTCATGACAACGCACATGACATTCGACCCATATCTCAATGAGGAAACCGTTGCAGAGGTTCGACACCATTGGCAAGGGCCTTACCACTTCGGTGCGCCAGATGGCATTGTCGTTAACATGACTAAAGATAATGCGTGGGTTCGTGAAGGTATTTTACCTGATTTCCCGAATGCGCGAGCGCCACAATTTGATATGGCAGATGGGTCTGACTTTAGAATCCCGCTGCCGAAAAACAGCCGTGAAGACATACAAGAACAAGAGATTCGTGATTTAGAGTTGGATCCAAAACTGTACTACCCAGAAGGCTACCACCCAGAGCTGTTAACTGAGTGGCCAGTCGACCGTGACATCGTGATCCCAGCTGAACAAGTACCAGAAGCAATGAAGCAAGGTATGAACACCAAGCAAGAATACATGGATAGAGTGCGTGCTCACCACAATCTTGAGCGCAAGTCGGTAAGTCGTCCAACTGAGCCTGGTGAAGGAGCAGGAACCGACAACAAATAGGGTATTTGTAGTGAGGGCTGATATTGCCCTCGCATCCTAAAAAGTTAGGTAAATAAACCCATTCTCTTACTCAATCATAAAAACTATTGCTTACAACATCTTTGCTTAGAATATCTGGAGTTCATTATGAAAAAATCAATTTTAGCGGTCGTCATTCTATCTTTAGTGTCAGCGTCTGTTTTCGCTAACGGACAATCAAATGCTCACAACTATCAACCTGGTGCGACGAATAACTCAGAACGTTTAGCGGATATTGATCCTAACTACGAACTGACCTTACCTTCAGAAAAAGAAGGCTACACCATGTATGACAACCAATCCATGTCAGATGGTGGGACCTACACAACGTATGTCAAACCGAATCCTTCCGATGCAATGCATGTAGCCGATGAAGGCTCGCTAAAAATAACGCATGGAGAAGGTGGTGTCATTATGACGGAATACACCACAAAGAATGGCCAACACACGTTTTCAGTGATGTGCGGCTACACTTCGGGCCCATCATACTGGGCTGACGGAAAACCAGCGAAGGTATGTGAAGAGGCGCAAGCACTAGCGGTTGCATTGGAAGCAAAAGGTGAATGGGAGGTGAAGCCAATGACTTACACCATCGCACCAGCAAGAATCGTAGTTGATAAGTGATTTTTGTCTACAGAACGCTCGTTATATCGAGCCTTGTTATCCAATCATATTGATTATTTGTAGTGAGACAGAGGGGTACTCAGGCTGAAATGGTCTTGAAGTTCCCCTCAGCTTAGCTCACCTCACAAGAAGCTAAGTCAGCCAACTAATCAAATTTGTATTCGAAAATACAGAAGGTCTATCCCATGAAAAATACCATTAAGCTACTGGCTATCGCATGTGTTTTACTTACTCCAATGCTTGTCGCCGCTGCCGAACATAATCACAGTCACAATCATTTTAACCCTGAATTAGAGAAACTTGGCGACGATATTATTGGTCTAACCGTGTGTTACAAAAATGGTCATCTATCAGATGAGAATCAAGAGCCTGCGTTTATGAACCTTATCAACCACGCCAATGTAGAAGGTGAGGAGCTGGGGATGTTCTACATGGACAAATTGGGCCCTAAAGCCGAGCAAATCATGAGTGATGATGAGGCTCGACGTTTATGGACCGAAGAATATTGTGCTGATTTAACTGATACCTATTTGGACTCACACAAGTTAGCTCAAAGAGCAAATGAACACAAAGGTTATTCCCACGGACACGATCATGGTCATCACCATAATCACGATCACCATGGACATGGCGACTTGACACCAGAGGTGCTTGAGCAAGATATCGAACGAGGTCGTTTACTCAGTATCAACTAAGCCCAATAAGATAAGTTCATCTAACCTATTGTTAAATATTCACTATTTGTTAGTGTGTTTAGGTGCACATTGAGGATGTGTTTCATATTTAGCGAAGAAATATTAGGAGTTGCGATGAGTATTATAGTGAGACGGTCTGAGCCGTCAGATGCGAAGGGAATAAAAGAAGTTTACGAATGCACGAATGCTTATACCGGTACGCTGCAACTCCCAAATCCATCTCTGGAAAGCTGGCAAAAACGAATCTCTAATATGCCTGACAACGTGTACTCGTATGTCGCGATGATCGACGATGAGATTGTTGGCAACTTGGGAATGGAAGTGTGTGTGAATCCAAGAAGACGACATGTGGCTTCATTTGGTATGGGTGTTAAAGACGATGTGTTAGGCAAAGGTGTCGGTAGCCAACTGCTCGCAACAGCAATCGACTTGTGTGATAACTGGATTAACATCAAGCGAATGGAGTTAACGGTGTATACCGATAACGAAAGAGCGATCAGTCTGTATAAGAAGTTTGGTTTCGTGATTGAAGGAGAGTCCGCAGGGTTCGCTTTCAGAAACGGCGAATATGTGGCGGCTTATCACATGGCGCGACTGGTATAGCATTTAGCTACACAGTTAGAATTGACTGACAGATAATAAAACGCCACGTTATTTAAACGTGGCGTTTGCTATTTTGGTGCGCTGGTCGGTTTAGATAACCAGCTTAACCTTAGTTCAGTCGTAAACTTAGTTAAGCCGTTAGTGGCTCAAGGTTCGCAGGGCGGTAGTGTACAGATTTTAGTACTTTACCTTGGCGAACTGTCTTGCCTTCAGATACGAAATCTTCCGCACACTTAGCGATGATGTATTCGCCTTTTTGAACCGCCATCAGCTTGATGTTCTGCTCAGCATAGAAAGCTTCTGTTTCAGCGTATTCAGTTTCGTTGCGACATACTTTGCTCATGTTGCTTGAGTGTACTTCGTCCCAGCAAGGCAAGAAGTCAATTGAGCGGTTTTTAGAAACATTCAATAGCAGGTCGATCAGGTAGCTGATTGCTAGGTTGTCTTCAACCTTAGCTTGGCCAAGGTGAACCAGACGCCCCATCAAAACATAAACGCTGTCTACAATAGCGTCCGCTTGTTCGATTTTTGAGTCAGCTTCTGCAAGTTCTGTCAGTTCTTCGATCGCTAGAGAGGTATGTAGCGTATCGCCTTTTTCGTCCATTGTTTCAGGAGCAGCAACAGGCAGATCAAAAGTACTGCGGAACTCTTCAATGTCGCGGTAAAGGTGATCGTAGATTTCTTGGCTTAGTTGAGAAAGGTTCATTTTCCTATCCATTTTGTTTCGTTAATGGACCATTTTAACAAAGGTAGTAATGGGGTGCTAACGCAAAGTCGAAGAAGTCGACTTTTATTCATTGGACCAATGAGGTATTTTGCATACAAACCAATTGATTATTATGTTTTTTTACACTTTACTCTTCTTAATATACCAAATATTAATGTTGCCATTAACTTCGGCTGCAGTGGGACCCCATTTATGAACCAAGCCAGTGAAAGCGAAATTGTTATACGTCGCTTGTATCAAATCACCAATGATTACCGGAAGGGCTTCGATATTCAGATCGCTCAGCTGCTTATCATGGGGCTTGAACGCTTCAACCTTGATATCGGTATTTTATCTAAAGTCGAGGGTAATACTTACTTAGTTGAACACTCTGTCACGCCTGAAGGGGTTGAGCTCAATAGTGGCGATATCTTCGATTATCGTTCAACCTATTGTGAAATTACCTGTAAATCGATTGGTCCTATCTGTATAGAGCATTGTGGTAAACACGATAAGTATGCGAAGCACCCTGCTTACCAGTCTTTTGGCTTGGAGTCTTATATTGGGGTTCCCATTTTCGTTAATGATGAGCTTTATGGCACCTTAAACTTTTCAAGTCCAGCGCCCTATCATCGTGAGTTTAAAGAGTTCGATGTCGACGTGATGAGACTAATGGCGTCATGGATCGAAGTGGAGCTGGTTAGAAGGCAGCAAGAAAGAAAGCTAAAAGAACTGAATGAGAAATTGGAGTATCAAGCTCTGTATGATCCTCTGACACACTTACCAAATAGACGTTGCTTGTTCAAAACATTGAATGCAGAAGTGGAGCAATTAAAAGGCTCTTTAGGAAAGGGAACCTTGGCCGTTGTCGACATCGATTTCTTTAAACAGGTCAATGACACTTATGGCCACCAAATGGGCGATGTTGTCTTAAAGAAAGTGGCGAACGTGCTGAGCAATAACACTCAAGAGGGTGAGTTTGTGGCGCGTTTTGGTGGTGAAGAGTTCATTCTTTGGTATCCAAATAAAACACCAAGTTGTGTTGAAGATAAGTTCATGACTCTTTTGCAAGAGATGAAGAAAATCACACTGGATAGAAAGCCTGTCACTATATCAATCGGTGCGTGTCATTTTGAGTTGAGTACCGGGGATACCAAAGGGGAAAGGATGTCGGCACTCGACTCTTTGATCAAAGTGGCTGACGAGTGTTTATATATCGCCAAACAAAATGGACGAGATCAGTTTGTATCTCGTCCATATCATCAAGAACGCGCAAGTTCGTAAATACAGAAAACGTATTGCATTTTCCGATTCGGAATAGCTTAACTGAACAGGTAAGGGAACAGTTTACGACGCTCTTCTGGCGTTAAAGACTCAACTCTTGCGATGTTGGTGTCTGGGATCGCTTCAGGGTTAGGGTAGTGCTTCAGTACCTTTTCCATGCTTGCTTCACGAATCAAATGGTAAACAGGGTATGGAGAGCGATTCGTTAGGTTTTCATCGTCTTCTGGATCCGCACCACCAAAGCAATAGTCAGGATGGAACGTTGCCACTTGGTAAACGCCTTCCCAGTCTTGCTGTTTGATCAACGCTTCAACCCAATCAATGAACATGTTGTAGTCGAAGAAGTCTTGCAGCATGTTAGGAACCACCACTAAAGTCGTCTCTAATTCAGCAACTGGCGTATTATCTAACTCTACGAAATGCGTCATGATGTCTTCCAGTAACGCTTCTTCCGTATTCGCTTCACTCACAAAGATCTTAATCTGTTTATTACGTTGTGGCTTGGCTGCGAATGGGCACAGGTTTAGGCCAATAACGACATCATCTAACCATTGTTTTACTTGGTCGTGGATGGTTTGAAGATCTGTGCTTTGAGTGTTCGACATAACAGGTTCCGAAATGAAATTTTGCGTAGGATATCAGAACGGACGTCAATCAAAAGCAATAATTGAGTTACAACCTTAGTCGTACTTATGCTTGTGCGAGTTTAGAGGCCGATACTTGAAGTTGTTTTAATTGGTAGACCCAAGCAAATATCGCAACATAGAAGATTGAACCGCCCGCAATCACGCCATTCCAACCGAACAGTTGCCAGCAATACAAGAGTAAGAAACCACCTAAGCTCCCGCCTATGTAATAGTGTACTAAGTAAAGAGCGGTTGCCGTTGCCTTAGCGCTCGGTGCTTTTTGACTTACCCAAGAGTAGGCAAGGGTATGGGCGAAGAACGCGCCGCCACTAATCAATAACAAGCCTGCTAGCATGAACGGAACTTTGTCGACTGCAGAAATTAGCATTCCGATTAAGCTAATACACACGCCCATCAATATTCCGCTTAACGGGTCAAAGCGAAGTGTCCATTTGTTGGAGAGCTTAGAGCTTACCGTACCGGCCAAGTAACATAGGAATATCAGTGAAGCTAAACCAACGGGTACCGAGTGAGGTTCGGATACTAGCCTAAAGCCCATTACAGAGTACAGGTTAACAAACAGCGCGAAGTTAGCACCACCAATCAACATGGCAAGCCACAAGGTACGGTTTCTTAAGTGCATTACAACGGAGCGGTTGTGATGAAAGAACAGCCCTTTTTGAGGTTTGAAGTTCTGTTGGTCAGGTAGGCGATAGGCAATAAAGAGTGCACCAAGCAATGAACCGACAACGAAAAACAGTACAGTTGCATGCCAATCGAAATAGTCTGTAATTAAGCCGCCTAATACACGTCCGAAGATTCCACCCAATGAGTTGGCCGCAATATAACCTCCAATCGCGACAGCAAAGGCTTTGGGTGTTAACTCCTCAACCATATAGGCAACCGCCACACCAGCAAACGCCGCCACAGCGATGCCCATAAATGCGCGGGCAATAACGAGTTGCAACAAGGTAGTCGTGAACACCATGCTTAACCCTATTAATGGGATAGCGAACAGACTGAACAGAATAATGGGTTTACGACCAAAGGTTTCAGAGGCAATTGCCCAAGGTACCAAGCTAATCGAAAGGCCGAGTGTTGTAGCAGCAAACAACCAGTTGATCTGAGTTTCAGATACTTGGAAGTGTTCCGCCATGTGCGGCAAGATTGGCTGAAAGAGGTAAAGGTTACAGAAAATGATAAACGAGCCAATCGCCAATGATTGGGTGATGCGTTTGTATTGAGGACTGCCTTTATCAAACATTTACGTTGTGCCTGCACGAGTTAGTAAGCTATTTGTGAACAAGTTATCAGCACAAGTGTGATTAAAGAAATATATTAAAAATATCACCTCTATATATTAAATATATCGCCATGCTTGAATCAAAACCTCTTCGACATTTTCTGGCTGTTGCGCAGTTTGGTAACTTCACTCAGGCCGCCAAAGCGCTGCATATCGCGCAGCCCGCATTGAGCATTTCTATTAAAAAACTAGAACAGACGCTTGAGTTGATTCTATTCCGTCGAGGCGATAAATCCGTCACTTTAACGGAGGAGGGCAAAGTACTGTTTGAGCATGCAAAGCGAATCGCCCAGCAGTTTGATGATGCTCAGCTCGCGATGAATGAGCTAAAGGGGCTAGAGAAAGGCGAGGTTCGATTAGGCGCTCCAAGTATGATGGGCAGTTATTTTTTTCCCCAAGTCGTGATGGCCTTTAAAAGCCAATACCCAAACCTAAAGTTGACCTTGATTGATGCTGGCACCGCATCGATTCGTGAAATGCTGTTAAACGGCGAACTCGATATTGGCGTAATTAATCATGAGAACGTTCCAGATGATTTGGAAACGGATCATCTGTTAAGCTCAGAAATGTTAGCTGTAGTTGGCAAAGATCACCCACTGGCAACGCAACCATCCATCACCTTTGAAGAATTTTTTGCTCAAGAGCTGATCATGTTCAAATCGGGCTACTTCCACCGCGATTTTATCGATGCGACTTGTAAGAAGTACAATCTCGATATGACCATTGCGTTCGAAACCAATTTATTGCCAATGATTCTTTCTATCGTGAAGCGAGAGTTTGCCATCACCGCGTTGCTTAGCTTGGTGACAGAATACGAGGAAGATGTCGTAGGCGTGCCATTTAAAGACCCTGTGAAACTGAACCTATCTTTGGCGTGGAGAAAGGAAGGGTATCTGTCAAAAGCAGACCGAACCTTTATTGATTTCGTTAAGCGGTATGTGTGATTTAGTAAGATTTAAATAAACAAAGCCCGAACATCCTAGATTGGATATTCGGGCTTTGTTGTATAGAAGTATGACTGGCTCAGAGCACGTTAGGTGTTCTTTGAGTTATACATCTTATCGAAGTTTTTCTGATTCCAGCCGACCATCACTTGATCGCCGATTTTAAGCACGGGGATAGAACGAGCACCCATTGCTTGCAATTCTTTACGGCCACGCTGCATCTTTGCATTCGTCAGGCGGTAAACAATTTTCTTAGAGTCTAAATACCTTTGGGCATCTTTACAGTGCGGGCATTTGTCTGCGACGTACAATACAACACGTTTCATTTTTTCATTCTCTTGGTGAATCTCGCTAAAGTGTAACGAATCCTAGGTGATTAGAAAAGTGTGATCAGTTACACTATGCGGCTCAATTTTCAAGACCACAACGTATTGTCGTGGTGTAACTTGTACGGTCTTTCAGCATGCATCCTTCTTTACGCTATATTCAAGGCTATCCTAAGCACATTCTTGATCCTGTTACTCAACTTGTAGAGTCGGGTAAATTGGTGCCTTGGTTTGAAGCTCGCTACCCAAAGAATCATGAAATAAAAAGCGAGAAAGCCCTGTTTGACTATGCGATTGAGATAAAAAATCGCTACATGAAAAAAACACCACCGATCAGCAAAGTGATTTACGACGGCAAGATACACCTAATCAATAATGCGTTAGGTCTGCATTCTTACGTTGCTAAGAATCACGGTGGAAAGATCAAATCAAAGAATGAAATTCGTATCGCCAGTGTTTTTAAAAATGCACCAGAACCTTTGCTAAGAATGCTGGTGGTACACGAACTGGCGCATATCAAAGAGAAAGAGCACGACAAAGCCTTTTACCAACTATGCTGTCACATGGAACCGGAATATCATCAACTTGAGTTGGATGCCCGTTTATTCATGATGTATTTAGATTTAAAGAAGTAGCCCAATGAGCCAATCACAAAATAGAACGACGCTAAGCCTGTCGAAAAACAGCACTTCATCAGCAAAAACAAAAGACAACCAAGCTGATGTTAAGCCAAGTACAGCTAAGCCAAGCAGCGACAAGCGTATTTCTACAAAGAACACATCTGATAAAAGCCGCAAGAATAGCGCACCTAAAGGCGCGGGCAATAACAAAGCAAAGCGACCTTTTGCAAAAGACAGTAAAGGGAAGCAGGGTGCAAATAAAGGATCATCGAATAAGGGTTCTTTCAATAAAACGGCTTTTAACAAGAACGCAGCTCAGAAAAGACGCTCGGCTGAAAAACCTCAAGGTGGATTACACCCAAGAAACCAGCACACTGGCCGCTATAACTTCGAGTTACTAGTTGCAGCCTTGCCTGAGCTAAAAGAGCATCTGATCAAGAATCCGGTTGGCGAAGACACCATTAATTTCTCTGATCCATTGGTCGTTAAGCTACTCAACAAAGCTTTGTTGGCGCATCACTATGGCGTTAAACATTGGGATATTCCTGCTGGTTACTTGTGCCCGCCAATTCCTGGTCGTGCAGACTACATTCACAGAGTGGCCGACATCCTTAATAGCGATGGCCAAGGTGAACCCTATAACCACGCGTCTGTGAAAGCATTAGATATTGGTGTCGGTGCAAACTGTATCTACCCAATCATTGGTGCGACAGAGTATAAGTGGCGTTGTACAGGGACAGATGTTGATTCAGTCTCCATCAAAACAGCGAACTTCATAGCGGAAAGCAACCCTAATCTAAAAGGTAAGATCCGCGCTCGCCTACAAGCTGACTCTGAATCTATCTTTAAGGGCGTGATTAAGGATAATGAACGTTACGATGTCACTATTTGTAATCCTCCATTCCACAGCTCTCTTGAAGAGGCTGAAAAGGGGTCACAACGTAAACTGGATAATCTAGCGGCGAACCGTGCTAAGAAAGCCGGTCAGTCGTTCAAGCCAGAAATGAATAAGAAGCCAGTTAAGTTAGATAAATCAACTAAGCAAGATAAACCAACCTTAAACTTTGGTGGTCAAAAAGCCGAGCTTTGGTGCCCAGGTGGTGAAGCCGCTTTCATTATGAAGATGGCAAGAGAGAGTCAACTTTTTGCTACTCAAGTTTTGTGGTTTACGACATTGATTTCTAAGAAAGACAACGTCGATATGGTTCGTTCAGAGCTTGGCAAGCTTAGAGCTAAACAAGTAAAAGTCGTCGAGATGTCACAAGGCCAGAAGGTAAGTCGCTTTATCGCATGGACCTTTATGGACGATGAGCAAAGACAAGAGTGGATTGCGCTAAAATAGCGGCTGCACTTAGTTAAGTTATTAAGCTGAAATACGGACGGGCTTGTTGTTAACGCAACAAGCCCGTTTTTTGTGTTTTACCTATACGCTAAGCAGAAAGCAACTCATCTAACTTACTCTGATATTTCTGCTCTAGAGCTCTGTTGCCTGCTTTATTTTCGAGATCGACCAAGATTTTAAGTGATGGAATTTGATAGCCATAACGCTGGTGGAATTTGAATAAACGGAGTCGAGCTTCATTGTAATCGGCGTCACTCACTTCAATCTTTGAAAGCTGCAGTATCGATTTCACGCGGTTTGGATCGTGGTCAATTGCTCTGCTAAAGTAGTACTTCGCTTGGTCGGTATTGCCAGCCTTAAATGCGCAAAACGCGGCATTTTCATAACTTGCAGATACCAAGTAGTAGTAAGGTTGATCGATAGCGCGATTAAAGTACTTATCAGCTTGCTCGTATTCGCCCTGTTTACACAAGAAGGTACCGTAGTTGTTCAATACATTGCCGTTTCTTGAATCAAGACTGAGTGCTTTGCGGTAAGTGCTTCTCGCTTCATCTACTTCACCCACTTGTTCGTAGTAATGCGCCATTGAAAGCCGAGCACGGTAGTAGCTAGGTGCGTGTTTAATCGCGAGCTCAAGGTTTTCACGCGCTCTCACCATATTGCCTTGTCCCATATAGCCCAAACCTAATTCGATTCGAGATTCAGACATCGCGATAGGATCACTTTCAATCTTTGGCGGTCCTTCAGTGACAGAGACACAACCGGCCAAGGAAAGCGAGGCAAGTAGTACCACACTTGATAACGAAAGAGGGCGGGACAACGAAATCGGATTTGAAAATGATGGCTTGGCAGGCATGTGAAGCTCCTTATGAACACCAACCCATCATATGAAATCAAACCCATTGAAGTCGTAAATCTATCATGGAATGCGACCCACACACCATAAAAAAACCGCGTCCAATTCGTCGTTTTATCAACAACATACTGAACACGGTTTATGTGTTTGTGAATCGGAAGAAAGAACTTAATCGTCTTTGGTAAAGTTGTCTTCGCTGAAATGATCCAGATCGTAAGGCGTTTGTTGGTAAACGCAGTAGTTTAGCCAGTTTGAGAACAACAAGTGTCCGTGGCTGCGCCAGCTTGCAACCGGTTTGTTGTCTGGATTGTTATTCGGGTAGTAGTTGATTGGTATCACAGGCTCCATGCCTTCACCCAAATCTCGAATGTACTCATTGTGAAGTGTGTGAGAGTCGTACTCAGGGTGACCCGTTACAAACACGTTTCGCTTATCTTTGGTTGCTGCTAGGTATACGCCTGCAACATCAGAAGTTGCAAGAACATCAAGGTCAGTATGTTCCGCTAAGTACTCTTGAGAGAAGTCCGCATAGCGAGAGTGCGGAGCTAAGAATGTATCGTCGAAGCCACGTAAAATAGGGTGGTATGGGTTATGTATCTCGTGGTTATAAACACCAGACAGCTTCTCTTTACGAGTGCGTTTTGGCAAATCATATAATAACTTCAAACCAGCCTGAGCCGCCCAACACACGTATAGCGTTGAAGTAACGTGCTTGTTTGCCCATTCCATGATGGTTTTCAGGTGATCCCAGTAGATCACATCTTCAAATTGAACCAAGCCAAGCGGCGCACCAGTGATGATCAATCCATCAAAGTTTCTTTCTTTGACCATTTCAAATTGGCGGTAGAAGTTATCAAGGTGTTCAGTCGGTGTGTTTTTACTTGGTCGGTCATCAATGCGCAGCAGCTCTACATCCACTTGCAATGGGCTGTTCGATAGTAGGCGTAAAAATTGAGTTTCAGTTTCAATCTTCTTCGGCATTAGGTTGAGGATCAAGACTCGAAGTGGACGAATTTCCTGTGTCGATGCTCTTGATAACGGCATAACGAAGATGTTTTCTTCACGAAGAACATCGGATGCTGGCAATTGGTCTGGAATGCGAATAGGCACAGCTTTCTCCCTAAGCTAGATATGTAGACGTCTATACATCTAAATCTATAGTAGTTTGATACGCTTGTCGATATGCAAAATGGATAGATGTAAATTATTTGTGTTTTCTATCAGAAGCAATCCACGCGCTTCGAGGGGAGTCTCATTGTATTCAGTGATTGTCTGAGTCGTGTGTAAGTACTTGGTTTTCGTATGCTGAGCAGAGGCAGTTATCAGAGCAACTCGTTACTATTTACGATAAACTCATGTTTTCAAATTAGCCTGTACAGTGACAGATGAAGTTAATACTCATTCGAGGGTTGCCCGGTTCTGGCAAATCAACAAAAGCAAAAACCTACGATGCATTGCATGTCGAAGCCGATATGTATTATGTGAATGAGCAAGGTGAGTACCATTTTGATCCTAGGCAGCTGCAACAAGCTCATGAGTGGTGTCAAAACACAGCTGAAAACGGCTTAAAGCAAGGGTTTGATGTGGTTGTTTCGAATACCTTTATTAAGCATTGGGAAATGAAAGCCTACCGCCAACTTGCACTCAAATATAAAGCAGAATTAATTATCGAAGTGTGCCGAGAGCAATATGGCACTATTCACGACATTGAACCTTCAGTAATTAAGCGTATGGCGAAAGACTGGCAAGAATAGCCTCGTTCTTCTTCTGCTTGCGTGGCTGAATGGCAAATAGAATTAAATTAATAGAACAACTTCAAGGTAACGATTGAAATGGCAAAGCGCTCTGTTGTGGTCGACATGACTTCTTATGGTATCTATTCCACATGGGATTCAAAATCTAAAGATCTTCCAAAAATCCAAGAGTTCACCACCACCGTTGATGCTGAAATCGACGTAGAGTTTGGCTATATCCTGAATATCAAAAAAGCCAAAGGTGAGAAGATCCGTTACTGCATTTATCACCCAAACATCACCACAGACAAAGGTGAAGTGCTCGAACCGTTTGATGGTGAGGAGTATGTCGGTAACAATGACTGGGATTTCTACTTAGGTGACACTATCTGGGCTCCTGTCTCGAACAAGCTAGGAAAGTGGCGTATGACGGTTGAGCTAAAAGGCAACATCATCGCCGACAAGACATTCGACCTAGTAGCAAAAGACGAAGGCCAATTCTGGAAGCGTAGAGGGTTTTAGATTCGACCTTCTATGTTCACCTAAACAACAAAAAGCCGAGCATCGTGATGATGTCTCGGCTTTTTTCATTGTGCTAGATAGAAGTGACTACCTAACTAATGGATTCGATTATTGCGTTACGTAAGCCACAACAAACTCAGTGATTGCGACCATGTCTTTCACTGCAATGTACTCTTCAGTGGTGTGAACTTTCGCCATACCAGTAGAAAGGTTAACTGTTGTCAGGCCTTTTGCGTTGAAGTTGTTTGCATCGCTACCGCCGCCAGTGCGTTTAGTGTTCGCTGTGACGCCAAGCTTCTCAAACGCCGATTTGATAGAAAGAATGTGCGGATGATCGTCTGCAATAACGAATGCATCGTAAGCACGAGTTGATTCGGTTTCTACTTCAGCGCCGAACTGCTTAGCACTTTCTTGGAATGTAGAGATCATATGTTCAACTTGAGCCGTTAGCTTTTCTCCGTTTAGAGAACGTGCTTCAGCCACGACTTTAAGCTCTGGCATTACGATGTTAGTTGCTTGACCACCTTCAACAATACCAACGTTTGCTGTCGTTTCTTCATCGATACGAAGTAGGTTCATCTTAGTGATAGCGTCTGCAGCAACTTGAATTGCGCTGATGCCTTCTTCTGGTGCTAAACCAGCGTGAGCAGGGCGACCTTTGATTTTAGCAACAATCTTCTGCTGGCCAGGCGCTGCGTTTACGATAGTGCCAATTGGACCGCCTGTATCAAGTACGATTGCGTGCTCAGATTGAATGTAAGACATATCGAAGTTCAAAGAGCCGAACAGACCGCCTTCTTCGAATACAGTAAATGCAATCTCGATAGTTTTGTGCTCTTGTCCTTCAGCTTTAATGCAACGAACCGCTTCCATGATAGCTGCGATACCAGACTTGTCGTCACCACCTAGAATTGTGTTGCCTTTTGAACGGATGATACCGTCTTCGATGATTGGCTCAATGCCGATGCCTGGCGTTACTGTGTCCATGTGGCAGCTGAACACTGTGCTACCTGGAAGAGTGCCATCTAGACGAGCGTAGATGTTGAAACCGTTAGATACTTCTTCAGGAACCGCCAGTTTGTGAACTTCAAAACCTAGTTCACCGAGTTGCTCAGCCAAAGCTTCAGCAATCGCTTTTTCGTTACGAGATTCACTATCAATTTTCACTAGATCGCAGAAATGTTCTACAAGACGTTGTTCATTAATTTGGGTCATTGTTAATTCTCATTATGCTTCCGCTTGTTCAAAAAGAAGCCGCGGAGGTAGGAACAGGAAAATCACTATAACGCCAATGAGGTAGATGATTGTCTGAGTTAAATCAAGAAAGTTGCCTGATTATTCTAATTAATGAGAAAAACCCAATTCAGATCCACCAGTGCGTAGGATTTTAATCTGTATATCTGTCGGGTATAATGTTTGACCGCTCTTAAAAAACGTCAATAAAATTGGAATTCAATCAATAATGGCCCTGATAAATGAATAGAAACAATGTGTTAGGTTCATTCCTTTTCGTGGTGCTGATGAGTATTGTGCTGGGGCTGTATTTGCTCTATCCAACTTATGACGACGATTTAAAGCATATTCGCCCTGAAAACCCGAGTGTTTATAGTCCAGAGAAAGAGTTATCACTCTCTCAATATGGATCTGCGTTGATCGATATTCTCGATGTATCTCGCGGTGACCCTAATTTAGCTTCCCAACAACTTGAGGCTCTCCAAGCCAAGTTCCCAGACCAAGATAAAGCCATCTATCGTGCTTACGAATTGATGATTTTGTCCAACCTCGCGCAACATAAGTTGGATACCGAAGCGGTTTCCGAATACGTCAGGCAGATTAAAGCACTCGCACAACACGAACATATGGGTTGGTTAAAGGCCCAATCTCTCGTTGAATTAGCGATCGAATACATCAGTACGGGTGAGCTAGCGGAATCTGAAATCCAAATCAGAGCTGCGATAGATATCGCAGAATCGCTTCACTATGAAGAGTTGTTGATTAAGGCCTATAACACGGCTGGTGTCATCAATAACATCCGCAATGACTTTCCTGAAGCTCAATACTTTTTCCATAAAGGTTTAGACCTTGGTAAGAAGTACCCTCATCACATCTACAACAGCAAGTTAGTGTCAAATATGGCACTGCTTTATATCTATTTGGAAGACTGGCCTAAAGCGCTCAAGCTGATTAAAAGAGCCAAAAAGCTCTATTACAAGAGTGGACTACTCGAAGCGTCTACCATCGGCGTGCTGCATGTGAATGAGTCTTTTGCTTATCTGCGCAGTGGTGATTTAGTCAAAGGCCGAGAAGCATATCAAAGTGCGGCTAAGCTAAATGGCGATAACGTGAGTGAACGATACAAAATCATCCTATTAAAAGCAGAGAGTGATGTGTTGTTGGCGGAAAAGAACTTTGAGTCAGCACGACAAGTCGCAAACTTGTGTCTTAGATACCCAGGCGTGGACAAATACACACTTCAATTGGGGCAGTGTTACCTAAATAGAGCCTTAGCGAACATTGGTTTGAACCGAGATAATTTTGTTTTTGCTGATCTAAAGCGATCGTCTGCAATGTTCGATGTTGTGGGGACTCGCAGCTGGAAGGTCCTCGGCTTAAGAACACTTGCTGAATACTATGATTCAAGAGGCGACAGCGAGAACGCACTTCGCTACTTCAAGCTCTATTACAAGGGTAATAAAGCGCTGCTATTTGATAAGCGCCAGAGTGATATCTTTTTACTCGAGCAAGATTTCGCTACGGCATCATTAGCTCAAGAAAACGAACTGCTTAACGCAGAAAAAGAGTTGGGTGAGCTGACATTAGATAAGCAGCAATTACGGAATCGAATCGTCGTCGCTTTGGGTATCATGGTGATGATAAGCGCCACGTTACTATTGATAAGGTTACGCTCGATCCAGAAGACCAACAAAGAACTACTTAAGCAATCAACAAGATGCGAACTGACAGGCTTATACAATAGGCGTTACTTAGAGCAACGGTTAACTCAGCCGATGCCACATCATTTGTCGTCGTTTGGGTATACGCTCGCTATTCTAGATTTAGACCGCTTCAAACAAGTTAATGACACTTATGGCCATGATATTGGTGACCAAGTGCTGGTGGAAGTCGCTAAGCGTTTAGAGAAAATCTTATCAACAAACGATGTAGTGGCAAGATGGGGTGGGGAAGAGTTTGTTTTGTTGCTGGCTGGGAATCAAGATCCTAATAAAGAGCTTAAGCTTATAAGGCAAGCGATCGCTGACCGAGCGATTGAAACGCATTCTGGCCCATTAGAATTAACCACATCGATTGGTGCGACGACTCATCTAACGGAGCAACAGTTGAATAGCCGTACCTATAAGAAACACTTGAAATCGGCAGACGATGCTTTGTATCAAGCTAAGCAGTCAGGGCGCAATAAAGTCGTTATCATTTGAATTCCTAAACTTAGTTAATCCCCTGCAATCAAGAAACCTGAACTTCAATAACTAAGCGAATAAGAGTGCTTATCTGAACTAATACGGCTATTTACTCTTATTCGCTTAATTCATACTGTGATTTGGCTTGGTGGGTTACTTAGCGACACCTTGAAGCATTTCAACCAATTCGCCTTCTGTCGCTGGTTCGCTAGCGAGTTCAATCACAGCCGAAGCTCCTCCCTTTAACATGTAGGCTTGGGTTCCGCAGTGGTCATAGTGGAACCATTTACCATCTACACATACGTCGGTATAACATCTTGGGTCTTGTTTAAGTTCCATATCAATTTCCTTATTAACATTTGCCTAACGTTTTTCAGACTAGTTGATCACAAATCTAGGTAAATTGATCTAAATCAATCTAGAGTGTAATTGATGATTTAATTATCAAAATAAGAGAGGTGTGTCTAGCGAAGGAGCGACCTCTCGTTGGGCACTGCGCTCAAAGGTCGTGATTCTGGTTGGCAACTCTCGCTCTTTTGCTTGCCAGGTGATGCTTTTCTACATACGCTAGCTACTCTCTTAATCCCTATACAGACTTGATTGTGTTGGAAAATGACTAATATCTTTATCGTTGTAATTGCTCTGGTTGTGTTCTTTTACTTTATTCAAAAGTATGTGGTGAAACACGATGACACCAAAGACCACGCTTATCAGAAGAAAGGCGCGTTGATGTCGGCGCAACAGGCGACATTCTATAATGCGCTAAAATCAGCTGTGGGCAACCATGGGGAAGTGTTTGCTAAAGTCAGCATGTCGAACGTACTTGTTCCTGCTAAGACGAACAATAAGAAGAATTGGTTTATCGCCAACAACAAGATCTCACGTAGTTACTTCGACTTTGTTGTTTGCGACCCGCGAACGCTAGAGCCCCGCGTTATTATCGAACTTGATAACGGCAAAGAGCTCAATAAAGGGAAAGTCGATCGCGAAAAGCTACTAATTCACGTGTGTAAATCGGCAGGTTTACCTCTGATTGGTGCATCTATTAAACACAGCTACCAAGTGAGCCGTTTGAAGAGGTTACTGGCAGCACACATCGATTTAATCGAGCCATCAAAAGAAGTGCGATTTTGTAAGAAGTGTGGTAGCCCAATGATCATCAAACTGGCAAGCCAAGGCGATTACAAAGGCCGACGCTTCTTCACTTGTAGCCGCCAGCCAAACTGCACCTATACCGAAAACTACAACGTTGTATTCGATGTTGAAGAATAGTTGGTATCGATAGTAATGCATCCGGTTGGACTCCATTCAATCGCTTAGATACGAATAAGTTATACAAACTAAAAAGCCGAGCATTGATTATGCTCGGCTTTACTAATATTAAGTGGATTGGTTTAGACTAAAACGCGTAACGCATACCGAGCTGTAGCTCATCTTCGTCGTTATCGCCTTCCCCACCTTCGCCCTCGTCTAACATGTTAAACTTATAACTACCAAAGAAGGCCACATCGCCAATATAACGTGCGTATTCTAGACCGATAAAGTTAATGTCGTAATCTGCAATATCGTCAGCTTCAAAGTAGCTGTAGGTCAGGTTGACGGTGTTGACACCAAACGAGTATCCCAAGTAAGCATCGGCAGAATCGTAGTCTGAATCTTTTACGCCTAGACCTGAAATACTACCAAATTGATAGAGTGCGGCGAACCAAACCCCCTGATCGTTGGTGTACTTAACCGCACCAATATAGGCATCAGAAGTTTCTGTATCTGTCCCAACGCCATAGGTTTCATCACTTGACGCATAACCGACGCCAATATCTAACCCAATCGAAGTGCTGCCGGCGACAACTGCACCGAAGCCGTCACTTTGTGCTGATTCACTATCTGAATTGAAATTGCCATCAATTTGAAAGGTGATGTTGTCGCTTGTCAGTTCATAACGTAAAACATTTTTTGCTCGATCAGCAGTCGACACCGTGTATTCATTGATATAGCCGCTGAAGGTTTCAGCCATATCCGTCCAATCGGTTAAGTAGGTAACGGCATTATTTTGGTGGCCATAATAGACGTTACCGTGATTGGTTTGAACACCCGTATATAAGAATCGAGTGTTAATGCCGATATCATCTGATGCGCCATCTTCAGACTCTGTTAGTTCGAATTCATATTTCCCAAAAAAGGAAATATCGTCCGACGCTTTTTGTGTGCCATCGACACTTAAGCGGACACGTGATCTATCACTATAGGTGCTACTATTACCAGCACTTTTATTCGCATCAGAGAAATTCCCTCGAACTTCTGCGCGGCCGCCGATATTGAATACTGTTTCATCTGTCTCATAAATGGTCGCCGCCGATACGGCAGATGTCGATAGTATGCTCACCACTGCAATGGCGATATGTGATTTTTTCATAATTTATTCCCTATTTTTCACACTTGTATTTATCGCAAACCATAAATTCACGTATAGCATTGAATTTAGGTTATTGATTCCTACAGATTATGAATATAGGCGCGCTTTACCATTATGCAAATTTCATTATGTATTACTGTGCTGTATGTATTCAAAATAGCTATGATGTGTGGGGTTGGGTTTTGAATTGCTTATAGATTGTTGCTCTTGAGGGAGATTAATTGTAGCTGATGTTTTTCGACTATAGAGTGCTATCGTATTTATGTATGTTGGTAATAACCCGGCCACTTTATATGAAAAATCCGAATTTAGTCATTGCGGCCTAGTAATTCGATGACGACGATTACAAAATCGTGGTGATTTTTATGAATGATGTATTTCAGTGAGTTACAAAGCCTCTGCGTGCCTTTCACTTATAATGATCAAAATACTACGGTAACCCAGTGGGCAAGCAAAATTTTTGACACTAAATATAGGCATTGATCTATACCTGTATGGTTACTGTAAAGGCCAAGAAAAACGGTATAGATACAAAAATCCCAAATTGAACACATTAGGTTAGTTAATTGGTTGTCATCAAGGATTAGAATTTTTTCTAACTAAACTTTGTTTTTCAGCGGTTTGACGATAATCTGGGTGTAAAATCGACATGTTGTTATGTCTTTGATTGCAAAGTGAGCAAACGAATCGCAAGATGCCAGTTAATACTTGCACCATCTGTTTATGATAGATATCATCGTTGGCGTTCTAAGGGAATGCGTCCGTAGCTCAGTTGGTTAGAGTACCGCCTTGACATGGCGGGGGGCGGGGATTCGAGTTCACTCGGACGCACCATTCCTTATTTGTTTTTATTGCATAACTATTGAGTTTGTCACAATGGTAGTAATAAGAAACTAGAACATCGCCCGCTTAGCTCAGTTGGTTAGAGTACTTGCATGACATGCAAGGTGTCACTGGTTCGAGTCCAGTAGCGGGCACCAAATTCGTTCTTCATGAACAAGCAAAAAGCCCACCTAGCGTGGGCTTTTTTGTGTCTGCGTTTCTGGAAAGTACCTTAAATAGCATCATTCTTGTCTGCCTCCCCGTTGAATAATTATTGGATGAGCTAAGTGACTCATATCTCTCAAACTCGATTTGTGACCGCGTGGTGACCATGCTGTGACAACCTTCTAAGCATCTACAGTTTGGAGTAACAGAACATTTAAGAAATAGTCATCAGCACATTTTTAAAAAGAATGCTCTCGTTAATCTGAGTCTGGTGCGGTTTGAAGGGTCCAGCACTACGGTTAATGCAAAACTACTATAGAACTTAGGCTCAAGTTATCAACGTTAACTTTGTGCGGCCAGTGAAGTGGGTGTGCAACAAATTATAGTGTTCTTGTTAACGGGTGATGGCTGATGAGTTATTTCAAGGTGAACTAGGCGCCAGTTGTAGGTGAGGGTAGATTCAAGCAGAGTATAGAAATGTTCAAAAATGGGAAATAGAAAAGAGCCAAATAAACATGGGTTCATTTGGCTCTTTTTTGAGTAGCTCTCATTAATGCAATTGCTTCAAAGAAAAACTGATCCGTGATTGCATTGCAATCAACAGCCAACTGGCATCTCGATTATTTGGTTTGTCTTTACATAGATGTAGTGCTTTTAGTACACCGCGCGTGACTGAATCAATAAAGACATGTTCATGATGGAATTTATCTGGCCACAGTTCAGTACGTTGCTTGATAAGTTCGTAAATTTCATCGTATAGCCAATCAATATCTTGATGAGAGATTTTCTGAAAACGCTGAGCCTGAAGAATGTCACAGCACAAACTGGTGCAGTGAATAGCTAGAGGTGAATAAGCCATTTACTTTCCTCCATTTAAATTAGCATCTAATAACTTTTCAAAAGCACTGCCGTCTTGCCTGGTTAGGTTTGGTATATATCGGCTGTAAACTGTGAACAGCATTTTTGTAGTGGTATGGCCCATTTGGCGAGCTATCCACTCAGGTGCTTCTCCGGCTGCTAACCATAATGTTGCAGCCGTATGTCGAGTCTCATAAGGGCGGCGATATTCCATTCCCAAGTTTTTAAGTGTCGGCTTCCAGATTCGGTCTCTGACGTTACCTTTATCTAAAGGGTTTCCAGCTGCATTGCAGAACACATACTCCTTAGTACCAGTCACTTTGTATTGGGATTTTATAGCTTTAAGTACAACAGATGACATTTGAATGTCTCTTGTTGAACCCACCGTTTTCGTTGTGTCTGAACGGCCGTGTACAAACGTTTCTCGAACTGAAATTAAACCACGCTCAAAATCTACGTACTTCCATTTCAGACCATCGATCTCTGAGGTGCGCATTCCGGTGAAGAATCGGACGGTGAAGTAATCTTTAAAATCGGAACGTACCGATGATAAAAACAAGTTCACTTCGTTAAAATCAAACGGGTTTACATTAGTGCGTTCAACACGTAGTGGTTTGATGTTTTCAAACGTCGAACGAAAATCGTAGCGATCTGCGGCTTCGCTCAAAATCATGCGCAGTGGTGTCATGACATGATTAATGAACTCGGCAGATAATTTTTTGCCGTTGTTACGCGGTTTCACTAAAGAAGCACGGTACTTTAAGATGTCAGGTCGAGAGATCTTCGCGACGTCTAAATGCCCGAAGTGGGGTACAAGGTACGACCATAAGTAGACCTTCATACTGTCCTTATAGCTCTCTTTCCAACGCACTTCGTTTTCGTCATACCACTCCTGTGCGAAGCTTTCGAACAAGACAGTTTCAATTCCTTGTAGCTCTTGTACTGCCGTTTTGTAATTACCAAGTAATTCCTGTTTGCGTTTTTGAGCTTGGATGTCTTGTTTCAAAAATGTTTGAGCTTTCTTAGACTCAGGGAAGTACTCACTATATACAAAACAACTCAGGCGAATGTCCGCTTCAATTTGATTTAGCAGTTTCTGTAGCTTGCGTTGGTTTACTTGAGTTGCAGGCAGTGCAGTTTGCTCACGGCAACGCATACCTTCATATCGGAAGTCGAGATAGAGCTTACCGCTACGTGAATTGATACTACCCATGACACACCCTCCCGCCAGCCATTGGAATATACTGAAGGTTACGTGATGCAGATTGGTATAATTCTGCCTCTACCTCTTCCCAAATGTAGAGAATTTTTCTACCATTGAATGGTCGAATGTAGTGTTTACCTTCGATGAAAATTGAATCTCGCAGAGTCGAATTGATATAGTTGGCGCTAAATTTGATACGACCTGCAAGCTCTTTTGCTGTAAGTAATAATTGGTCCGTTTGACCTCCATTGTTTGTGTTTTAACAAGACACAAAATCAGCTTAACCATACTTTTGTGTTTTATCAAGACACATTATTATATCTTTTAGGAATTAATGTGTGATTAGATATAACTTAAAGGAACTTATTGAGAAAAAATCTTCGGAAGAGGGACGGAAGATCTCTGGAGCTCAAATTGCTGCCGAAATAGGTATTCAGCGTTCGGCCATGGCGAAAATGATTCGAGACGAAGGGTACACTACAACCACAAAAACTCTTGATGCTTTGTGTCAGTACTTTGATTGTGATGTGTCTGATTTAATTATGTTCGAACGTGAGAGTGACGTATAACCATAGGGGTGGCTATGCTCATGTTATGTTTTGCTCATAGTGCTTTATGTAATGCAAACTTAGGGAACTTATTAACAAAAGTCAGAAGATAAGCCCCAAAAATTATTCAATTTTAGGCTTCATCAGTAACCATACTTCCTCATCCTCCTCTTAGAAATCACTGTTACTCATTGAAATTGATTGAGAATATCGGATGATCTTTGTCTACTAATGGATGTAATTAACAATTTAGCTAATGTGTAGTTGACGTGATGGCCGTTCAAAAAATAAGGTATAGTTTATTCGTATTGATGAATATTCTCATTTTTGAGTACAAATTCACGTTGGTAAGCTAGGTATGGAACTCACTCCGGTATTAAAAGAATTACAAGCTTTTGTGTATGCAGAACATGAAGCTAGCATGGAAAACCTTCTAGAAATTTGGAAGAAACCTTTAGAAGAAAAACTATTAAAAGGCGAAACTCAACGAATAGAGTCAGTAAGGTGTTCCGGGTCTAATCATCTGGAAGTCGTATTAGGTGATAACGAATCACGCTTTAGAGAAGGCGACATGATTTGTTTGCATCTTGGCGACCCAAGTAACCATAAGGTATTTGACCAAGTAGCTATTGAAGCTGAAAACGATGGAGAGTGGTTGCTCAAAGTCAAAGTAGATCAAAGCTTACTTCCACAACTAAGTGAAGGCTGTTATGCCGACCCTGCAGGCATGGACTTAAAACCGTTTTATGACAAAGCTTTGGTTGATGTAGCAACATCTAAAGTCGGCAGAGACGTATTGCTACCTATGCTTTCCGGACATTTGAATACGGAAACGATTTATGACGAAGACTTTGATGACGCTGCGGATTATGCCGAATCTCGAGGATTAAATGAAAAGCAGAGTGAAGCTGTTGGGCTTGGTGTCGGTTCTAAATACTTAGCGTGTATTCAAGGTCCTCCCGGAACGGGTAAAACAAAAGTTATTAGTATTATCGCCAAGCTTCTTGTAGAGGCAGGGCAGAGAGTTTTCATGACTTCTCATACCCACATGGCGATCAATAATGCACTCAATAAAATTGTAGAGGAAGGGGTTCCTGTTGCAAAAATTTGTGCGAGTGGCGGTAAGAAATCACTGAGTGATAAGGTTCAGCATTTTGAATACGCATCAAAATGGGAAGATATACCGGACACTGGGTATGTGATTGGTGCGACACCTTTTGCTACCTGTAGTGAGCGACTTGAAAGCTTTACATTCGACACCATTATTTTTGACGAAGCCAGCCAAATTACCGTTCCATTGGCGTTAATGGCAATGAGAAAAGGGTGTCGATTTGTATTCGTTGGGGATCATAAGCAGCTTCCTCCTGTGATACTTTCTCAATCCGTTCTTGAGGACAGTTCGGCTTTCTCTAAGATGATTCTTGGCAATGAAAAGGTTTCGGTATTGTTAAGCCAAACTTATCGGATGTCTCCAGCCTTAACTGAATGGCCTAGTAACTGTTATTACAAGGGCGAATTAGAATCGAAAAGACCACCAACGCTGTCATCATTTTCTCTACCTAAAAAACCTCACAAGTATTCTGAGGTCCTCTCTAGCAATCGGCCTTCTGTATTCATAAAAACTCCAGGGGTCAATGCCCGAAGTGTAAATAGAAAAGAAGCGGCGTTAGTGGCCGATTTGATAACCGCGGCTGTTGAAGCGGGTCTATCTGCTGAAGAGATAGGTGTCGTTACACCGTTTCGGGGTCATGCCAAAGCTCTAAAGTCTTGCCTTCAGGATAAGTTAGGGATATTTGGATCAAAATTAGTGGTAACGGATACTGTGGAAAGGATGCAAGGCCAAGAGCGGGAAATGATTATAGTTTCATTCTGCTCCTCAGATCCGCAATACATTAGCGCTATCGCTGAATTCTTTTTCCAAGCGGAACGTCTCAATGTCGCCATTACTAGACCCCAGACTAAGTTGGTGATTGTAGGTCCCGAAATCCCAGAAGGCATGCTGCAACAGGTGGATGATCCTAAGGTGCGACAAAACATTGAAGATTATAAATCTCTGGTTCGTCACTGTTATAAGGTGGAAGTAGATTAATGGCACATATAGATACGATTACAGGCTTAGACCGCAAGCATCGACGTCATTGCAAAAAGGTATTCAATAAACTCAATGACGAATTTTTTATTCGTGAGTCATTATTAGAGTCTCTACAAGTTGCTCCTTGTATTATTGAGGGGCCTTGCAATAGTTGGGTGTTTGTTGGAGTCCATTCAGAGAAACCAGATAGTATTAGTCTTTCTAAATTGTTGAAGTTTAATGACTCGATGTTGACGTTAGGTTTAAAGCCTATTCAGTATCTAGCTGTCGTCGATAATATGATTGTGGAAGAAGAAAGTACTTTCCCAATTGACGGTTCTCTCCAAGTTGATAGTTCTTTCTCTGATTATGTACAAATAATTGAGAACAAAACGTTTATTGAGCGTGGTGAAAAACTAATCCACGCCGCACTAACCGAGTTCACAATCGACTCACATTCACGAATCAAGCGCACGTTTTTTCCGGAGTCGGTTATTCCCGCACAGTGTAGTACTCGTCGAGGAAAAACCTCCGTAGACAATACCGCAAAGCTGCTCCCATTTTTTTTAGATTACGATCAAGAATTGGCTACTAGGCTAGATATGGTCGAGTCTGTCGATTCTGAAGAAGAAGGTCAGGAAGACATTTCAGTAAGGTTGATAAATGGGGTCGCTGGGAGTGGGAAAACTCTGATTTTAATTAATCGTGCAGTTTTGTATTGTAAAAAATACCCGGAAAAAAAGGTCCTTCTTGCGATACACAATAAGCCAGTGACGGAAGATATTAAGTACAGGTTCGAAACCTGGCTTAAAGGTAAACCTGATAACCTTGAAATTACCACCTTTCACTCGTTTGCGCTAAAGCAGTACAGTAAAAGCCATCAGCGTGTTAAGCCAGTATTTGGCGATGCGAATATGAAAGAAGAAAAGAAGACCGTTTTAAGTGATAAAAATGAAGCTTACACGCAACTATCGTTAACAGATGAGCAGATTTGGTCCGAACTAGAGTACATCAATGACTATTTAATTAAAGACAAAGAAGAGTACTTGGAATTCGATCGACAGGGTCGTGGGTTTGCACTACAAAAAAGTCAGCGAGAACATATTTGGCAGCTATATGTTGATTTTTCTGCTCGGTTGTCGTCGGTTAAGAAATACCTACCGAGTTTGTATATTAAGGAAGTTGCGTTATCAGACAAGCCTCTTGAACAGTTTGATCACATACTGCTTGATGAGGCTCAATTCTTCGCGCCATCTTGGTTACAGTTAATTAAACGCTCATTGACGCCGGGGGGACAATTATTTATTTGTGCTGATCCCAACCAAGGTTTCTTAAAAAGCCGTTTAAGCTGGAAGAGCGTAGGTTTGAATGTTCGAGGGCGCACTAAGCGTTTGAATCATTCTTACAGAACGACTTATGAAATAATGGTCGCTGCGAACGCTCTGCTCGATGATCTCGAAGGAAGCCCTGAAGATTACGTGAAGCCTGACTATGAAAAAATGGCAAGAGGACACAAACCCCAAATTATATATTCTCGAAATGCTCAAGATGAGAAAAAGAGGTTCCTGAACGAACTCGCAGCCCTGGTGCTGTTGGGAACAGTCGCTCTTCATCAGATCATGGTTTTATGTAGCCCAGAGTATAATCCATGGTCGCTAAAGCAAGACATTGAAAAACGTATTGGTTCAAACAAGGTCATTAACTACAACAACTCCAAAGAGTTAGCGGATAACGTAGGCAGCAAAATTAGGCTACTTAATATCAATAGTTGTACGGGTATGGAGTCTGGTACGGTGTTCGTTCTTGGTTGTGGTCAAATAATTAACCAGCCTAAGAATCTAGAGTTGAGTGATTCGGAAAGAGAAGAAGTATTGCAAGAATCAATGCGTAAACTTTATGTAGCAATGACTAGAGCTGGGCAAAAGTTAGTGGTTTTCAGTACTGAAGAGTTTCCAATTAGCGTTGAAAAACATATTGAAATTACGGGAGAAGTTACCCAAATTTAGTTGCTATTTATTTATCATAAGTAACTCTTAATCAATGCAAAAAGTCGCATTTACGATACAATACCACGCAATAAATCTTGGCTCTGCTGTTAAGAGCCAAGTCCTACATTATTCGAGTAATTAACAACATGGCAAAAGCACCCGCTAACAAGAAACCTGCTTCAACAGCTAAGCCCGCGTCAAAAGCTAAAAAAACAACCAAAGGCTTTGAAGAGACCCTTTGGGATACCGCTAATCAGCTGCGTGGCAGTGTTGAGTCATCTGAATACAAACACGTGGTATTAAGCCTTGTGTTCTTAAAGTTCATCAGCGACAAGTTTGAAGCACGCCGTCAGAAGATGATAGACGACGGGCAAGAAGCTTTTGTTGAGATGAAAGAGTTCTACCAACAAGACAACATCTTCTTTTTACCAGAAGATGCGCGTTGGTCATTTGTTAAAGCACGCGCTAAGCAAGATGATATCGCTATCATCATTGATACCGCTTTATCGACTATCGAAAAAAACAACCCAAGCTTAAAAGACGCTTTGCCAGATAACTACTTCTCGCGCCAAGGTTTGGAAGTGAAAAAGCTCGCGTCACTTATCGACAGCATTGAAAACATCGATACGTTAGCTAACGAATGTGACATGAGCGAAGAAGACTTAGTCGGTCGTGTTTACGAATACTTCCTAGGTAAGTTTGCAGCAACCGAAGGCAAAGGTGGTGGCGAATTCTATACGCCTAAGTCAGTGGTAACACTGTTAGCTGAAATGCTAGAACCTTTCCAAGGAAAGATCTACGATCCGGCTTGTGGCTCGGGCGGTATGTTTGTTCAGTCTTTAAAGTTCATTAAAGAGCACGAAGGGCGCACCAAAGACATCGCTATCTATGGCCAAGAGCTGACCTCGACCACTTATAAACTGGCGAAGATGAACTTAGCCATTCGTGGTTTATCGGGCAATTTGGGTGAGCGTGCAGCCGATACCTTTTTTGCTGACCAGCATAAAGACTTGAAAGCCGATTACATCATGGCGAACCCGCCGTTTAACCTTAAAGGTTGGCGTAATGAAGCCGAGCTAACCGACGATGCGCGCTTTGCTGGCTATCGTACACCGCCAACAGGCAATGCCAACTACGGTTGGATTTTACACATGCTGTCTAAGTTAAGTGAAACAGGCACTGCGGGTTTTGTCTTGGCAAACGGTTCCATGAGTTCAAACACTTCAGGTGAAGGTGAGATCCGCCAGCAGCTAATCGAGAACGATCGTGTTGAATGTATGATTGCTCTGCCGGGGCAGCTGTTCTTCACTACGCAAATTCCAGTGTGTATTTGGTTTATCACGAAAGACAAAACCGAGAACACCACCAAAGGTTTCCGTAACCGCCAAAAAGAGACGTTGTTTATTGATGCTCGTGAAATGGGTACCATGATTAGCCGCACCAATAAAGAGCTGACTAAAGACGATATCGCGCTGATTGCCGATACATACCACGCTTGGAGCTGTGATGAAGCAGAACTTAAAGCGCGTATTGAACGTGGTGATGGCAAAGTAGAGAAGTATCAAGACCAAGCTGGTTTTAGCAAATCAGCGACCATTGCAGACATTAAAGCTAATGATTTTGTACTGACTCCGGGGCGCTATGTAGGTGCAGCCGAAGTGGAAGATGATGGAATTCCGTTTGAAACCAAGATGAGTGAGCTCACACAAACCCTGTACAGCCAAATGAATCAATCCAAAGAGCTAGACAAAACCATTCGCCAGAACTTGGAGGCATTGGGCTATGGGGAGTGATTGGAAAACATTTACATTGGAAGAGTTAGCTAGTGAGCAAAAATCAGCTCTAGCAACTGGACTTTTTGGATCCGCCATTAGCTCTAAGTTTTTCCAAGAGAACGGAATTCCTGTTATTAGAGGTGGAAATTTAAGTGCCAATACTTCAGATAGAATGTCAGATGATGGCTTGGTATTTGTAAGTGAAGAAAAAGCAGCTGAGTTTAAGCGCTCTGTTGTGAGAAAGGGTGATTTGATATTTACTTGCTGGGGGACAATCAATCAAGTTGGTTTACTCGATGAACAACGCCAATTTGACGAGTACATTATCTCCAATAAGCAAATGAAAGTGACTTTAGATGTTGACAAGGCAGATCCTTTATTTGTCTATTACATGTTTTCCGGTCCGAAGAAGCAAAAAGAAATTCTCCAAAATGGAATTGGCGCAGCAGTACCAGGTTTTAATCTAGGCCAGTTACGCGAACATAAACTGACTCTTCCTAATATTAATAATCAACGACGAATCGCTTCATACTTAGATTCGTTGGACCAAAAAATCACCCTCAACAACCAAATCAACCAAACCCTAGAGCAAATGGCGCAAACGTTGTTCAAATCTTGGTTTGTCGATTTTGATCCTGTAAAAGCCAAAATGAATGCTGAACAGCCAGAATGGATGGATGCGCCTTTTCTTTCAAAAGAAGTTGCCTCGCTTTTCCCAGAAAAGCTCGTTGAGTCTGAGCTAGGGTTGATACCGGAAGGTTGGAAAGTAGGCACTCTCAACGATATCGCTGAGTTCCAAAATGGTTATGCTTTTAAAGGCAAAGACTGGACAGATGAGGGCTTTCCAGTTGTAAAAATTGGTTCAGTAAAGCCCGGTATAGTTGATTTGAAATCATGTAGCTACGTAGCAAAGCCAACAATTGAGCCGCTGGAACGTTTTAAACTGAGTGTAGGTGATATTTTAGTTGGGATGACGGGTTACGTTGGTGAAACAGGTTTAGTTCCACACTCAACCGTTGCCCCTTATTTGAATCAACGAGTTGGTCGTTTAACTCCTCTAAATCAAAACCTCTATGAACTTCTGTATGTGACGGTTAGAAATGCCGCTTACAAACAATTTGCTGAAGCTCAAGCTCAAGGAAGTGCTCAAGCAAATGTTAGCGGTAAAGCTTTGATGAGTTATCCAATAGTAATTCCGTCCGAAGATACTGTTGTAAAATTCTCAGAGCTTATTGCGCCAATGATCAAGCAGAAACTAGCATTCTCAGCGCAAAGTGAAATGCTTGCTCAAACCAGAGATACGCTACTTCCTAAATTGCTTTCCGGCGAAATCGACTTAGAAAGTGTGCAAGTAGAAGCAGAGAAAGCAATCACGGAGTAACCTTTCGTCATTCCAGAAAGTGAGGAACGAACTTATCAGGAATCTCGTCTTTTACGGGGGTGAAAAGCGAGATCTCAGATACCTCGGCCCTCGGTTCTGAGATGACGAAGGTGGGAATTAGATGAATCCGAAATAGAACAAAGCAAAGCGTAGGTGGAACCATAATATAATGAACGCAACTAATACTCGTGAAATCGACATTTCTGAATTGACGACACTGTGTGAAACAAGCACTTTGCAAAAAGGCATCTTGCTTTCACGCAGTGGTGCAGTACGCAAGCTTAACCTTGTTGGCAACACCGCGACCGCACTGGTCAAAGGCAGCCTCAATTATCAAGTGAGCCTCGATTTCACTGGCGATCTGGTTGGCACTTGTACTTGCCCTGCGGCGCAATATCAAATGTTGTGCAAGCACGGCGTGGCGGTTGCCCTTTGCCTACAAGACCAAGAACAAGCTTTAAACCAAAGTAGTGAACGAGATACCATAAAAAATCACCTGCAAAGCCTTGGTGAAGAGGCCATGGTAGAGATGCTACTCGAATACCTAGAAGAAGATGAGTACACATGGAATGCACTGCTGACAAAAATTGAAATACGCGAAAAGCCAGCCGTATATGGCGAGCTGAAAAAGTTGGTTACCCAAGCCTTACCGCGAGAACAGCTCTGGGATTGGCGAGAAAGCCATGATTATTTCAACTCAGCAGAAATTCAATTGAACATGATCATTGAATCAATGCAAAGCCTTAACGCCGATCATCAATGGAAATTAATCAACTACCTTGTTGAACGGTTGAATAAGGTGCTAGAGCAAATTGATGACTCCAATGGCGATCGTTATGGCATTGAAAGCATGATTAACGAACACATGCCAAAGACGCTGGCAAAGCTTAATTGGAGTGAGCAAGAGAAAGCGCAGTGGATGTTTGAGCGTTTGACCCATTACGAATTTGACGTATTTCCTTCGATTGAAGAGAGTTTTGGAGCGATTTGGCAATCTAACACCCACTTTCTAACCTTATGCCGCCAAGCGATAGATCAAGCATCGCAAGATGAGAGTAGCTGGAACTTACGCTCATGGGCAGTTCCGTTAATGAAACACAGCTCCGATTGGCGTGAAGTGGCGGAAATTAAACAAAAAATAGCACGAACGTGTCGAGATTATCTTGAAGTTGTTGATATGTTCATTGATGAGCAAGAGCCGTTAGAAGCTGAGTTTTGGTTAGCTAAGGCGAAAAAAATGGCGAGTGATTATGAACTTCGTGCGTGCGAACAAGCTCAATTCCGTCTTTATGTTGAACTAGGTGAAATCCATTCTGCATGGGTATTAGCTAACCGTTTGTTAGAACAATCACCAAGCTTTCAATATTATCAACAGTTAGCGAAGTTTAAAGCCAATTACCAAATTGATGATGTTGAATTTTTCTCCCGCACTGAACTGCTACTTGCCAATGCCTATCAACAACCAGACCGCTATAATCAAGCTTCTGATCGTACGGATGCCTTGGTTCTGTTCTATATCGATAACCAGCAATTAGACAAAGCGTGCGAATGGGTTGCCGAACATAAAATATCAATACAAGGACTTATTTCGCTTGCCGATCATATTGTGGATGATAAACCTGAAAATACGCTGGATTATTATCTGCGAGCAGTCTCATCTTATATCGAACAGACCAATAATACGGCTTACGATCAAGCTTTAGAGTTACTTCGACGTTTAGAGAATATGCTGAAATCGCATCCTACTCAATTGGCGACATTTTATAGTCAGGTGGCGCAACTCGCTACCACGTACAAGCGTAAGCGTAATATGTTCGCTTTAATTCAGAAATATTATTCAAAATATATCTGATTCTGCGGAGGTGACAAGATCTGCGGTGTTGAGAAAATGGAACAAAGCCCGAAACCGAGTTACTACAAAACAAATTTAAATAACTCAATTTAGAAAACAACAAACAACGTCAAACAGCAGTAGGAAAAGGCGATGAGCTTAAAATTTACTGAAGCCAAACTCGAACAGGCCATTATTGAGCTATTGGGTGAGCAAGGCTACCCACACGTAGTGGGTGAACAAATAGCGCGTGAAGACAAAGAACAAGTACTCATCTTAGATGACTTACGCCGCTACCTTGCCAAGCAGTACCGAGGCGATGCTATAACCGAGAGCGAAATTGACACCATTGTTCGTATGATCTCAACGTTGCCTGCCAGTGATTTATACCATAGCAATAAAACCTTCTGCCAATGGCTAACCAATGGCTTTCTGTTTAAGCGTGAAGATCGCTCAAAGAAAGACCTCTATATTGAGTTAATCGACACAAGACATTTGGCACAAGCCTTACGCTTGATGTTTGTCCCGTTGCTAGAGAATAAATCTAAATCAGATAATACTGATAGAGAAGTTGCAGAGGGTAATGTTAGTTACTTAGAAACATATCGCCTAGACCCGACTGATACCAATATCTATAAAATCGTTAACCAGCTAGAGATTGAAGGTGTCGATGAACAAGTTCGAATCCCTGATGGCATCCTTTATGTGAACGGCTTACCGCTGGTGGTGTTTGAATTCAAAAGTGCCGTGCGAGAGAAAGACGCGACCATCTTTGATGCATGGAAGCAAATTTGCGTTCGTTATCGCCGTGATATTCCCAAGCTGTTCGTCTACAACGCGATGTGTATTATCAGCGATGGCGTGAACAACAAAATGGGCAACCTGTTTGCGCCGTATGAGTTTTTCTACGCATGGCGAAAAGTAACGGGTAACGAATCTACCGAAAAAGAGGGTATTAACTCCCTCTACACCATGATTGCCGGGTTGTTTAACCAAACCAGATTACTTGATGTGGTGAAGAACTTTGTCTTCTTCCCTGATACCTCTAAGAAAGAGATCAAAATCTGTTGCCGTTATCCGCAGTACTACGCGGCGCGTAAGCTTTACTACAACATTGACAAAGAACGTAAGCCATACGGTAGTGGTAAAGGCGGTACTTACTTTGGTGCTACAGGGTGTGGTAAGAGCTTTACCATGCAGTTTCTATCTCGCCTATTGATGAAAAGCATCGATTTTGAAAGCCCGACCATTGTACTTATTACCGACCGCAACGATCTTGATGACCAGCTTTCTAAACAGTTCTGTAATGCCTCTGATTACATTGGTGATGAGATGGTGGTGCCAGTTAAAAGCCGTCAAGATTTAAGAGACAAGCTACAAGGCATCAAAAGCGGTGGTGTGTTCCTGACTACCATTCATAAGTTCACCGAAGACATCGAATTGCTTTCAGAGCGTACAAACATCATCTGTATTTCTGATGAAGCGCACCGTTCACAGGTCAACCTCGATAAGAAAGTGGTGATCAAATATCAAGATGGTGTAGCCGTCGATGTGAAAGAGACATACGGCTTTGCTAAGTATCTACACGACTCTCTGCCAAGCGCGACTTACGTTGGCTTCACCGGAACGCCGATCGATGCCACCCTTGATGTATTCGGTGATGCAGTAGACAGCTACACCATGACAGAATCTGTTAATGATGAAATTACGGTTCGTATTGTTTATGAAGGCCGAGCAGCTAAAGTTATTCTTGATAACAGCAAGCTAGAAGATGTAGAGAAATACTACCAAGCGTGCGCAGAAGCTGGCACTAATGAACATCAGATAGAAGAGAGCAAGAAAGCTTCTGCCAATATGAACGCGATTCTTGGTGACCCTGATCGTATTGAAGCTTTGGCGAAAGACTTTGTTGAACATTATGAAGGGCGAGTTAAAGAAGGTTCTACGATAAAGGGCAAGGCGATGTTTGTCTGTGCGAGTCGTGAAATTGCGTTTGATTTTTATCAGCAAGTCAAAGTCTTAAAGCCAGAATGGTTCGAGGAAAAGCTATCAATTGATGGTGTCGAGCTGACTGATAAAGAGAAAGAAGAGTTAAAGCCACTTGCGATGGTGCAAATGGTGATGACGCGCGGTAAAGACGATGACCCTGATCAGTACAGCCTGCTAGGGACAAAGGAATATCGAAAATCGCTCGACCAGCAGTTTAAGAGTCCTAAGTCGAATTTCAAAATAGCCATTGTAGTCGACATGTGGCTAACAGGTTTTGACGTTCCTGAACTGGATACTATCTACATCGATAAGCCGTTGCAGAAACACAACCTGATTCAAACTATCTCACGTGTTAACCGTAAGTTTGAAGGCAAGGCGAAAGGGCTCGTTGTCGATTACATTGGTATCAAGTCACGTATGAATCAAGCCTTAGCGATGTATTCAAAGGCTGATGAGACTAACTTTGAAGATATTCGCTTTTCCGTTATTGAGGTGAAGAACCATCTCGATCTGTTAAGGCAGATGTTCCACAAGTTCGATACGTCCGGTTATTACACAGGAGAGCCGTGTAAGCAGCTAGAGTGCCTTAATCAGTCGGCAGAATACATTCTTCAAACCAAGAAAGGCGAAACCCGATTCATGGCTTTAGTCGGCCGTATGAAGGCGGCTTATGATGTTTGCTGTGGTAGTGAATTGTTATCTCAGCAAGAGCGCGACCAAATTCACTTCTATATCTCAGTGCGCTCGATCATCTTCAAGCTAACCAAAGGTGATGCACCAGACACGGCACAAATGAATAAGCGTGTTCGAGAGTTAGTGGCAGAAGCACTCCGTGCCGATGGAGTAGAAGAGATCTTTACCATTGGTGATGAGCACGCCGAAGCTATCGATATTTTTGACGAAGATTACCTAGCTCGTATCAACAAGATTAAGTTGCCTAACACCAAGATTCAGTTGCTTCAAAAGCTACTAGAGAAGGCGATAAGTGACTTTAAAAAGGTCAACCAGCTACAAGGGATGAATTTCTCTAAGCGCTTCCAATCGCTGGTGGAGCAATACAACGAACGTCGTGAAAATGATGTGTTGAATGGTGAGGAGTTCGATACCTTCTCTCAAGAAATGACCGACATTATCTTTGATATCGTGAAAGAAATGGGCTCGTTTGAAGACCTAGGCATCGACCTAGAAGAGAAAGCGTTCCTCGATATCTTGAACCACATGCGCAAGAAGTACGATTTCACTTACGACGATGACAAGATGCTCGAACTGGCGAAGGAGATGAAAACCACAGTAGACAATGTCGCTCAATACCCAGACTGGGCAGGCCGCGATGACATCAAAGCCAAGTTGAAAGTGGATTTAATCTTACTGCTACACAAATACGGCTTCCCACCAGTTGCCAATGATGATGTTTACAAAGGCGTGCTAGAGCAGGCTGAGAATTATAAGAAGAATAGTTAGGGGCAAGTGAATATGGTTAAAAAAATAGAAGTAGTAGCGGCCATTATTCAACATGAAGATAAAACTTTGTGTGTTCAGCGCGGTCCTTCAAAGTTAGCTTATATCCATGAGAAGTTTGAATTTCCCGGCGGGAAAGTGGAAGTAGGTGAGCAGAGAGAATAAGCCATTAAAAGAGAGTTGAATGAAGAGCTGCATCTGAATATCGAACATGTAGATTATTTCATGACGGTTGAGCATGCTTACCCTGACTTTCATATCACGATGCACGCTTATTTATGTCCTGTCGAAAACCGAAAGATAGTACTTACTGAGCATATTCAAGCATTGTGGTTAAATCTCGATGAACTAACTTCTTTAGATTGGGCTGCAGCTGATGTTCCCATCGTTGCAAAGTTGCAAGCAAACTGAAGAGGACCGTGAATGACTTATTGCTATGCAAATAGGATTGATGTCTTTCTTCAAGAACAAGAAGAAAACTGGTTGGCCAACATGTGTTCTGAGTTTTGTATTAACTTCCCTGGCTTAGAGCTCGGTGAACTTCAGAAACGAGCTTGGGTTGATTGTTTTCATCATCTTCAGAAAGAACTCTCCAAGCGTGCCCAATCTGATGGCTATATTATTTTTGAGTACGCTCTACCAATGGAAGGAGGGCGTAGACCCGATGTTCTGCTTCTCGTCGAAAATAAGCTATTCATTTTAGAATTCAAAATGAAGGATCGCTATCAGCGAGCCGATTATGACCAGTTGTGTGGCTATTATCGAGATCTCTGCAATTACCATCATGAAAGCGCTGCGCTAGAGGTGATTGCCGGTTTGGTTTTGACTCAATCCACCGGTAAATTAACGGATATCGAAAGTAATATCTCAATCCTATCTAGCGATAAACTCAAAGCCTTTCTTGATAAGTACTTAACGGGCGCTCCAACTAACACTGATTTAAAACAGTGGCTTGAATCGCCTTATGCGCCATTACCAAATTTAGTGGATGCGGCAGTAGAGATATTTCAAAACAACCCAATAGAAGAACTAAAGAGCGCTAAAAGCGCAGGGATTTATGAAGCGCTTGATGAGTTGGATAAAGTAACTGCTTGGGTTGAGAGTGAAGGAAATAGAAATCGGGCGAGTGTATTGACCCTGGTTACTGGTGTTCCTGGAGCAGGGAAGACGTTGCTGGGTTTGGAGTTTGTACATCGGAACAAAAGAGGCCAGTTTTTATCTGGGAATGGCCCGCTGGTAGATGTCTTGCAATATGCTCTTGATGACAAAACGTTTGTTCGCGCGTTGAAAGACTTTAAACGCGAATATATGAAGCCACGTACAACCCCTCATACTAATTTGGTTGTTTTTGATGAAGCCCAGAGGATGTGGGACGAAAATAAAAACAAGAATTACCAAATGTCGGAGCCTTCTTGCATCATCAGGATCGCAGATAAAGATAAAGATAAAACGCCTTGTCACTATGTCGCTCTAGTTGGAGAGGGACAAGAGATTTATGTGGGTGAAGAAGTGGGTATTTCTCTTTGGTGCGATGCTTTGAAAAGTAGTAAAGAGCCTTGGATTGTTTTTTGCCCACCAGCGTTAGAGCATCATTTTCAATTCATGAGCAGTAATCGTGTTCGAGTAAACCCATTGCTAAATTTAGACCAGTCTTTACGAGCTCATAGCGCAAGTTTATATCCTAAGTGGGTGGAAGGTGTTTTGAATGATAAGCCGGATGTTGCGCTGGCTAAGCAGACGATTAAAGACGGTTTTAATATCTATCTAACCAGAGATTTGGAAAAAGCCAAAAGATACTGTCTCAATAGATATCAAAACACCAACAAGAAGTATGGCTTGTTAAGTTCGTCAGACAACATCAAGTATAACAAACAACCATTGGGCCCATGGTTCCATGATGACGTTAGTTCTTCGACATCGTGTTGTAGTTTCCAGCGCACAATTAGTGAGTTTGATTGCCAGGGGTTAGAGCTTGATATGCCAGTGCTAATCTGGGCGAAAGACTTTCTCTACAATGGCAGTGGCTGGGTTCTTCATAAAGGCAATAGAAATGTTCAAAACCCTTTTCAAATTAAGCTTAATAGTTACCGGGTACTGATGACAAGAGGTAGAGATGGCGTAGTGTTTTATTTCCCTCAAGAGGCACTGTTCGACGAAACTTACGAATATTTCTTAGGTGCAGGTGCACAATGCCTATAAAGGCAGCAATCATTCAATCAAAACTATAGTTGTGTTTATCAAAATCCTGTTAGAACAGGACAAAGCAAGAATAATAGTAAGGAAAGAGGCTAGGTATGGACGTTTCAAAGCGGTCAGTTGAGGATGCCGTAACTCAGTTGAAGCAAGATGGTTATTACGAAAAGGACTTTCATCACTTTGTTGAAATTGACGGCAATTTGTATCCAGCAAAAAGACTCTACAGTGTGATTTTTGATGTCCACCACAGTCAGTGTCATACGTCTGAAGCTGAGAGGTATTTTGAAAAGCAAGGGTATAAATTAGTCAACAAAGACCCACTACAAACTATCCCTAATATTTGGAAAGTTTCCCATGGTTTCAACGAAATATCTGAAAGCGTATCCCAATGGCTAGACGAAAATAACTATCTAGCTGTACATAGCGAAACAGCAAAAAGTCAGGGCAGTCGTTTTATCAAGGAAGTCAAAGTTAGTGATATCGTAAGCCTTTCTCGCAGCGGTTATTTAAAGGCCTTGGTACGAGTCACTGGAGAGGCTATGTTCGATGATGAATCTCCTTTAGATCATGGTTGGAGGTTTCGAAAGTATGAGTTAGTCCGTTCTTTGTCAGAGTTACAAAAGTACGCAGGCCCAAGTAAAGGTTGGGCCCCAAGCTATAACAGTACTCTTGCAAAGGTATACCAGCAAAAACAAGACCTAAAGCTATTTGAAGAGAGCATTCTGCAACCATACTACTCGATGAGTTTAGATGAACTGAGAGTTAAGCATGATAGTGAGAAGGAAAGCCAAATGAACCATGAATATAGTAGTCACAGTATCATCTCTCCGCTTAACCAAATTTTGTATGGGCCGCCAGGCACTGGTAAAACCTATCATACTATTGAAGCCGCAGTTCAAGCCGCTGATCCTGACTTTTACGCCAGCATAAACATTGATCCTGAAACCGGTGTATCAGAAGAGCAAAGAGGCTCACTAACGAAAAAATACAAAGCACTGACTGCCGCTGGTCGAATTCGTTTTGTCACATTTCATCAAAGCTATGGGTATGAAGAGTTTGTGGAAGGACTCAGTGCTAAAACAGAAGGCGGTCAAATTTCTTACTATGAAAAAGAGGGTGTATTTAAGGCGCTCTGTGAAAAAGCTAAGGACTACCAAGAAACCAAAACCACGGATGAGAAAGATGATTTTGATACATTGTGGGGGCGTTTTTTAAATAGTTTATCTGAACTGGAAGAGGGCGTTCGAGTCGACACAGTTCGTACGTTTTTCATAGTGACTGATGTCGATAACAACACAATTCGCTTCGAAAAAGACAAAGGCGAATCAACTCATTCTTTGAGTGTAAAAACCTTAAAAGACATCTTTCATGGTGCTCGAGTGATTAATGGAGGATTGAACCCTTACTATTCTGCTTTGATCAAGCATTTAGAAAAGCTTGCGCATAGTAAGCGCGAAGTCAAAACAGAACGCCAAAACTATGTATTAGTTATCGATGAGATCAATCGAGGTAATATCTCAAAAATTTTTGGTGAACTGATTACCTTGATTGAACCTTCTAAGCGCAAAGGTGCGCAGGAGCCGCTAGAAGTCACCCTACCTTATTCTGGTGATACTTTCTCAGTACCAGATAACTTATATATCATTGGCACTATGAACACGGCAGACCGTTCATTGGCAATGATGGACACTGCATTACGTCGTCGTTTTGATTTTAAAGAGATGATGCCAAACCCCAAGCTTTTTGCTGATAAAGAAGTTAAGGGCATCAATTTATATAAATTGCTAGAAACACTAAATAAGCGTATTGAAGTTCTCTATGATCGTGAGCATACGCTCGGTCATGCTTTCTTGTTCCCTGTTTTCAATGAGGTTGATGAAGGCAAGGCGTTTATCGAGCTACAGTCAGCATTTAAGAACAAGATAATCCCACTATTGGAAGAGTATTTTTATGAAGATTGGAGCAAGATTCGTTTAGTCCTCGGTGACAGTTTGAAACAAGACGAGGGATTACAATTTTTGCAAAGAACAGAAGACTTCTACAGTGAGTTATTTGGCCCTGAACATGGATTAGAGTTGTATGAGGATTGCAAAGTGACATACTCATTCAAGCCTTTTGGTGAAGGGACTGTTTGGCAAAATCCGACAGCGTTCAAAACTATCTACGCAAAAGATAGCGAGTAAGCTTAGTGAAAGCCAAGCAAGAAATCACTCTTTTCGAGTATGACTGTTTAGTGAGTGAAGATGTGCTTAAAGATCAGACTACATCTTCACACGTTCAAGCTATCTCTATATCAGCTTATCAATATCTCAAGCAGCTTTGCTTAAGTAATGAGAATGAAAGAAATCTTCTTCAATTACGTCGTCGAAATGGTATGGAAGTTCTGCAAGTTCAAAACTATGCAGGAGTTATGTTTACGCCAGATAAAACGCAAATTGAAATCTTGCCTAAAATCGGAAAAGGCTTCACAGATGAAGGTAGTGACAACAACTATGATGACGCTTATGTGAAAGCTCGGCACACACTACTAGTAATGTTACGTGCGTTGAAAGGTTTCTCACATATTCAAACCTCGAATGCTAATATTACTCGCCAAAGAATGCCGTTGTTAGAGGTATTTATAGGCCAGTTCTTACAGTCGGTGAACACGCTCGTAAAACGTGGCTTAAGAAGCGACTATGTACGTAGGGAAGACAATTTAGGTTTCTTAAAGGGGAAGCTGAATGTAGGAAAACAAGTTAGGCATAACTCCATTAGTAAGCATAAATTTTACTGTGAGTACGATGAGTTCTTACTCGATCGTCCCGTAAACCGGTTAATGCATAGTGCTCTAAAACGAGTGAAAGGCTATACGCGGAGTGCAGAAAATCAGAAGTTGTTACAAGAGCTAGACTTTGTATTCAATGAAATACCAGAGAGTATGGACTACAGCGTTGATTTTTCGAAAGTCAGGCTTGATAGAGGGATGAGTTACTACCAAATACCTTTAGACTGGTGTCGACTAATCTTAGAAGGCTTTTCTCCACAAACGATGAAAGGTGGTGCTAACGCAGCTTCTCTTTTATTCCCTATGGAGAAGGTATTTGAAGACTACGTTGCTAAAGTTTTAAAAGAACAACTAGCGGTCAGTCATCCTAAGCTCAGTGTTAGTACACAAGTTACTGGTGAATACCTTGCCCGTTATGACGGTAGAAACAAATTCAGTTTACGCCCGGACTTGATCATTAAGGAAGGGAGCACCAATCAAGTCGTACTCGATACGAAGTGGAAGCTCCTCAATACCAAGTTAAGTAATTCAAATATCTCCCAATCGGATATTTACCAACTGTTTGCTTATGCAAAAAAATACCTTGCGGATGATGAAAGTGGACAGGATGTAGTGCTGATTTACCCTAGCCAAGATAACTTTGATGAAGCACTGCATTTCCCCTTTGAGTTGGGAGGTGGGCATCAGCTTTGGGTCGTACCATTCGATATATCAGAGAAGAAACATGCGGGCATCAGATGGCCACTAGATTTCAATTTTACCTCTAGAGCGGAAGTCTCTCAAAGGTCACCTAACTAATGTGGTTCCTTGAAGTCACAAAGGTATACATTTTCGCGAGTAATTATAAATAAGGCATACCAATGAGATTTCTTAAAATAAAAGAAGTCATGAAAAAGACTGCGTTAAGTAGATCCTCTATTTATCGCAAGATAAGTGAGGGCTCATTTCCTAAGCCCGCACCTATAGGAGAAAGAGCTGTTGCTTGGCTCGACAATGAAGTGGAAGAGTGGATGACAGAGTGTTTAAATCAGCGATGACTGACAGCTAATAAGTGCTCAAAGGTCATGAGTTATATGCAGTAACTCATACTCGATCTTATACACCCGCTGGTTAGTCACGACTAGATCGTACAGGCGACCTGTTGGTATCGTAACTCACATTTGGACAAAAGCTTGTTAGCGATTCTTCTAAATTAAAAAACCATTAATAATTACAAGTATCTCAAACCACTAAACTTAGAGCACTATCTCGCCAGTGCGTAGCCGTTAAGTATTAGAATCATCATTCAAACGGTACAGGCGAAGATTCACCTTTACCATCAAACAAAACAACCACTTCAGTTGTACTCGATGGGTTCATCACTACCCATCCATTTGGATCCGCATCTTCACTTGGTGAACAATCCATCCGGTAAGAATAACAGCCAACAGTAAACATAACTTGGATACGCTCTTCATCTACGATGACCTGCATTGAAGCTCGAGCAGGCTGATAGTCTTTATAATAGCTCTGCAAAGTGCGCATTTTCTTCTCAGCTAATTCAGCGTCAATCGGTGCATCAATACGGTAGTAGACCAGTTCATCATCATAACTCCAGCCTTTACGCCATGTCCCTTTGATATGTGCGGGGACGCCCATTTTTCCGATGTCGGCACTTGCTCCAGGATAGCCATTGACTGCTCCATAACCAAAGCCGGTCCAACCACCGCCTGTGGTTTGGATAGCGACATCACGGATCCCATAGAACCCACTAAGGCTTCCCGCATTACCAATGCTCGCCTTTATTAACGGCTGCTCTTCTTGACAACCACTCAAGGCGACCATTGCAATGAGGAGTGTCGTTATTACGTACTTAGGCATTGTCCCAAATTCTCCGCTCTGGTGTTTTTTCTGTTTTTTCATCGGTTGTGATGCTGTTTATAAGAGTTTCCCTGACCGTCTTATACGGGAGGTTAATCACCGTATCATGAGAGCGGTGGATATAGTTGTCAAAGATAAGCGTTGGTTGAAGCGTTGTTTTCCAATCTTCGCTGGTTAGCTCCCCCAATTGCTTGGTTGACATATTAGCCCATAGAGATTGGCAGAGCTCATCGTTCACATAGTCAGGAGTTAGGTTTTCAATATAATCTGGCTCGATCCATTTTACTCCTGCGTTTTGAGCTTGTTGCTTCATGCGCTCAAGGGCTAGCCCTGCTATCGCATTACTCACGGGTTTAAAGTGATAAAAATAGAGCGTGTTGTCTTTTTCTTTTACCTCACCGTAATGGCCAAACCGTTGTCGGCATGTCTTTTTCCATTCGGCATCTTTAACTTGGCGAGTGCGCTCTATCATAGCAACCTTATCTAGACTTCCCCCAGGGTATGCAAAATTAGCGTGCACGATATCAATGGTTTCTGATTTTATTTCGTTACGGTTGTAGGTACTGCTCACCGGAAAGCCCACATAGTCAGGGAGTCCCTCTTTCTCATATTGCTCAATTGAAGGGTAACCGCCTCCCACATCGGTATGGCATCCTGGGAAGTGTTCTTGGTGGAAATTATCGGGTAACCAATTATCACGACTCAGTGAAGTTAATGGAAAGTTTTTCCGATACTCATGTTCGGCAACCAACTGCAAGACCGTGGTGGCCATCGTCGGCTCTAGGCCCAGCTGAAAATTACCTTCATCGTTATTCCCCGCTAAGTAAAACGACCCTACGGTATCAAATAACCCCAAGAACCTTACACTGACGCCTTTCGTATCATCGCGTTCATAACCACCTTCTTCTGAAAACTTTTTGTTGCTTTCATTACCCAATAGATGAGGGTAAACCGTAACATCCGCCTGCTTGCCCGCAACTGGTCGATGGTAATCCGGTAATCCTTGGTACAGTGCATTAACAAAGTGACGAGATAATGCCGCACCTCGGCTAAAACCGATAACATCAAAAACGATATGGGTGATGTCATTATAAGAGCCGGATTGTTCCAATTCATCGATAGTGCGCTGCAACTGACTAAGCAAACTCTGCCATTTGTAAAACGCACCATTTTCACCGTCCACATAGTTGAGTAAGACTTTGCCGCTAATACCCGCAATAGCATCAGCAAAGCCTCCACCAAAGGCCTGCTGTGCACCCACCCCAAGCGCCTGCTCTGGTCCGGTTTCATCTTTTTCGGCATCGATGATGGCGGGGCGCTGACTGTCGTCTTCAATGTCGACGGTGCCGACACCGGACACATAAATTTTTGCTGATTCACCTTGAATTTGCGGATAAGCCGCAAACAAACGCGCCACATTGCTGCGTGACTTATTTCCACGCTGCTCTTTGTAAGCGTCATTCTTATCGTTGGCCCCCGTCCCATCAAAAAACACGCCGATACGAAAGAGTTTTTCAGGGCGAAGATTGATGACCGGAATACCTTTGGCAACGAGACTGGGACTATTGATGGCGACAATCTCTGTCCCATGTAATAAACGGCCAGGGTGTGGGTAATGGCAATTCAGTGGGGCATGATATCGTTCATTCGGGGTTTCCTTACCTTGTCCTACATCCACAAGTTCTGAAATATTCAACGCAAGTCCTTGCTCATTGAGCCACGCTGGATTCACCGAAGAAAACTCATCTTGTGTCAACTTACGAGGAAGATAGAGTAAGTGCTGGTTGTCCAACACCTGATTATCGACACGCCATTGAATCGGTATCGCACTTTGCCAAGCGGTAGGACGAAGCTCATCGCTAAGTGTGAGTTCATCCGAATAGGTCAGGCAGAACCGACAATTACCATTACCGATGATTTTGTACTCTTGAACGAGCTTGCCTTCACTAAAGTGGTAATAATACCCTTGAGTGGCAAGCCCTAGTCGTTCACCAAACTGTACAGCCGGCATCACTGCGAGGAAGGCTTCATTGAGTGCGTTCGTCCCTTTAGGTTTGGCTGAGACGTCAGGGATTGATAAGGGTACTGCAGAATCTCTCGATGACAATGCAAGCGTCCTTAGCGCATCCTCTTTTATGCTGGCCACCAATTGCGTGCTGTGCTCGTTTTCTTGCTCGCTCCAACGAGAATGCATCGGTGACGTACTCGTTTTAGCTAACGCCACATCCCATCCAACATGTGAACTAAAAGACGACTGAGAGCACGAGAGCTCAAAAGTGTATTCAAGATCCTGTCTTTGGTCTTCTTCTGTATTACTGACGGTGGTTTGGGTGCTTACGAGTTTAGGCTCTTGTTGTACCGGTGGGTAGTACGCACTTTTATAAGAAGAGGCAGGCACGGAGGATGCCGCGTTGACTGCCACCCACCTTTCTGATTTTAATTGAGATTTTAATGCGTTGAGGTAAGCATTCGGGCTTTTTTCCACAAAAGGAGCAAGTATTCGTTGCAACTCATCAGGTAGCGCATCATGAAATTTAGATATTGAACCGCTGTCAATCAAGTAGCTTGTTAGCTCATCGGCAGCGATAGACTGACCACCTTGCTTTTGATGAAACTCTACTACTTTTATATCCGATATACTCATGGCACTTATTCCTATACAAGTCCGACTAATTACTGGCGAATAAATAATCGTATCTTACTGAATAATATGGTGAGTGTGTGCCGTTCTTCCCTGTCATTATGACTGAATTACCAGATAGTCAGTATCAACTAATAAACCTGTTAGAGGAAATCCGTTAAATAATGTGCTAATTGGGTGATTGGTTATTTGCAGAAAGAAGGAATGGTCGGATAAGCGACACCTGTTACCAGGTGCCGCTCTCCTAAGAACCCAGCGTGCAACTTTCACTGCACTGGGCTCAAGCCTCCGCGAAGGCGTACTATGTACACCCACTTGCCAATAAGGCAGATTTTGCAATGCACATTTGAAGCTTCAATACTTACGACCAAAGCTATTCTGGTTAAAGAGTAGCGTTGATGTTCATTAGGAGAGGCACTAACTTTATATAAAGTCATCATTTGCGTTTCTCCTTTAATAAAGTTCCTCAAATCATCTTGCAACGGGAGACCCGCTGGAAGTAGGCTCACTTTCGTGCCAGACATAAGTCTGTATCTGCATCATTACAATACAGCATTAGCTTTCTCCAGCATCCTCTACCTGCACCACTATCGGCTTTCTTCGCAGAAAGCTTTCCCATGAAGGAATGATACAGGCTTACCGTGTTCCGTATGTCGCGTAATGTCAGGTTAGATGCCCACTCTGGTGCGGAGAGCTTAATGACCACGAAAGAGTACTGCCCAACTTCTTTCCCGCTCTCGTTGCCTTTTGGCCACAGCGTATTAACCACTTCCGCTGCTTCTCATGTGGCGCACCTTAAATGGATTCACATATGTTCATCATACTGACTCCCTAGCACTCACCCGATTTGTGGTTGTCAGGAGGAAGTTCTTCTCACGATTTACTTCCCGCCAAGTAGTTACTTGACTTCGTTACATTGTCTGGCTCGCTACTTTATTCAGAGCCATAGGGTCATCTGGTGATACAGATGGTTCACGCTTTCGTGGTGAACAACGCTTCATACGACTTCACGTCGCACGGGCAGATCTGAGCTAGCTGGCGCTTTTAGAGAAAAGTGCCACGAGTAAAACTTCAGTCTTATGAAGACTCTAGACAGAAATTAGTTTCGCAAATCAGAACATTAACATGTCATGAATTACGTGAAGTATGGAAAAGTCGCTTAACTTGGTGTCTAGCATTGGTGATGCGCATCACACGAAGTAAGCACACATTGTCTTTGACTTGATAATATTGTGATAATTAATATGAGATTTATTCCATATCTTGTATTTTTTATCATCACTATTTTTCCAATGTTGAGGTGTGCATGAGAAATCGTTCTATTTTTGGGTGGAAGCTAAGTGAGAGTAGAGTTGTTTCTGTTGTTGATCTAGAAAGTGGCACTCAGGATGACGTTGTTTGTCCTTGTTGTGGAGACTTCATGGTTGCCGCACATAGTAATAAAGGTATAGCTAGCTACTTACGTCATCAAAGTAACGCAGACTGTCTCTATTCGTATGAAACCCAGTGGCATTTTTGATTCTAGTGATTGCGAAATGGTAGGTGTGAAAAATGTCCGTCTAGAGGTCTATCGAGACGGAAGGATTCCAGATGTCGTTTGCCAGATCGGTAGGGAAGAGTATTACGTGGAAGTTACTAATACTCATGAAACCCCGCCAGATAAAATAATGGATTTTCGAAAGCAGGGCAGGAGTGCTATTGAGTTATTTCTAGTTGGATTGGACTCAGATTCGCTGCTGAACAGCTATGAAAATGTAAAAGTTCAGATAACAGCATTAAACCCGCTAAATCCATTCTGGGATTTTATTGAGCAGCAAGCCGCGATGAGTATCAGCAAAGAAAGAAGTATGTTGTTGAGAAAGATAGCAAGGCATCGCAAACAAGTTCAAAGAATTACTGAAAACATTTCTGAGCGTGAGGAACAAGCTAAGGAAAGGGTTGACCGAATAAAACAAAGGGTTGGAAAGTGGCAAGAAAAAGAGCGGGAGCAAAAAGAGCTCTATAAGCAGATAAAGTCCCTAGCGAATGACCTTCAAGTTGTGGTACTGCGGCTTGAAGAAGAGAAGTCATCTTTAAATCAAGAATTAGAACAACTCAAGCAAGCCATCTATCTCAACAAGTTAGAGGCGGGAAGAATTATTAACAATGCGAGAGTTGAAGCAGAACAACAACGTGAAAAGGTCAGAGTAGAAGTTAGAGATGATGTTCTAGCTGAGTTAGCTTCGGAAATAGAAGATACTAGAAAGAATGCTCAAATGATTACCGATAATGCTCTAAAGCAAGAGTTATCAATGATTGAAAGCGCTCAAACAACAGCGCAACAAATATTGGATGGAGCACATTACAAAATCACGAGTGAGCTTGAAGCTGCACTTGATAGAAAAGGTGTATCAAATGAAGCGTTGACCGAGTTAGAAAACCGTGTCAAATGGCTAAAACAAGAAACGGAGAGTCTAGAGGAAAAGAAAGCTGAGTTAGAGAGTGGTGTTAATTTAGATAGACTTTGGAGTAAACAACAAGACTTGCAGAGAGCGATTAGTAAGGAAGTAAACCGCTTGAATGACTTTAAAGAAGTCGGTGATAAGTATGTCAAAATCATTAACAGTATTGCTCTAGATTTCAAACAGCTAGATACGGCAGAGTATGCCTCTCTCTTGCCTGAACGTATTCAAAAGAAAATAAAAGTTAATCGAATGATCTTAGAGATGCAAAACTCAATCGAATACGAGCCGCTGTAACTGACATTCGAGCATTTTCGAGCTAGAAAATACCACATGTTAAAATTCAGATTATGACGTTTTTGGACAAAGCCTTGTCCGTGAGTTTACCAATTTAGCTAACGTAAAATTAACTAAGGTATGAGAAAGACGCCCATCTTCGAAGCTTTGTATGAATATTCTGTAAGCGTGTCATGAACACCGCATTCTAATCTTTCAGCACGAAGAATAAGATCATCTCTCCAACCCAAAGGAGAGTTGAAATGGCAAAACGACGTACCAACCTAGAATGGCAATCACTGTTTGAGCAATATGAAAGCAGCAGTGTTACCCAACGCGCTTTTTGTGAAGAGCATGGACTGAGTTTATCCACGTTCTTCGCCAAACGGCGTCAACTCCAAACAGCAAACCAATCGGAATCTGTCGGATTTGTTAGAGCCGAAATCGTTGAAAAGACAACCAAGTATCAGGCCCAGATAGCTACGGCGAACATGACACTTCTCATCAATGATGTGGAGCTGAGCATTCCTCAAGGCACGCCAGCCACCTATCTTGCTGAACTCATTGGAGCGTTGTCATGAAAGGTATGCTCAGCGCTCCAGACATTTACCTTTATCGTGAAAGCGTCGATTTTAGAAAGTCCATCAACGGCCTTGCAGCGATTATCGAAAATGATACTGACTTGCCTCTTGGCAGCGGTGCGCTGTTCCTGTTTACCAATAAACAGCGCGATAAGATTAAAGTGTTGTACTGGGATAAAACAGGCTTCGCCCTCTGGTATAAACGCCTTGAAAAAGCCAAGTATAAGTGGCCTTCAAAAGAGAAAAATCAGGTGTTTACCCTCACTCAATTTGAGCTTGACAGACTGCTTTCAGGCTTCACAATTATCGGCCACGAACCCATCAAAATAAACGATTTTACAATGAGTTAATCGAGAATAAAGCCTTATTCTCCAAGCGTTAACGGCACGATTTTAGTATAATCAATGCTATGAAAAAGACGCCAAATATCGACCCAGAAAGCCAAGATGTTGCCGAGCTACAAGCGATGGTAGCTGCTCTGATGTCGGAGAAAAATGAGTGGAAACAAGAGCGCCAATCGCTGCTTGAACAACTCAAACTCGCCTTCGACCGTCAGTTCGCGAAACGCTCGGAGGCATTAAAGCCTTACGATGAATCACAAGGTGACCTCTTCAACGAAGCGGAATGTGAAGCCGTTAAAGAAGACGAGGTTGAGGTGACAACCACGACCACAACGAAAAAGCGCGGTAAACGTAAACCTCTGCCTAAGACCTTGCCTCGTGAGGTTATCGAACTTGATATAGACGACCATGAAAAGCAGTGCGCTTGCTGCAATCATAGCCTGCATAAAATCGGGGAAGACCGCAGCGAGAAGCTAGAGTTCACGCCAGCGGTACTCAAAGTGTTGGAATATGTTCGTCCTAAGTACGCTTGCCGCCAGTGCGAGAAAACAGGCGACAGCAGCCGAATCGTTCAGAAGCTATCCCCTCAGAGCCTCATCCCTAAAAGCTTCGCCACAGAAAGTTTGCTGACCAACATCATTCTTGGAAAATACCAATACGCGATGCCACTTTACCGTCAAGAATCGCTGTTTACCCAGTCGGGTATCGAGCTATCACGTACCACCATGGCTAGGTGGGTCATCCAAGTCAGTGAGAAGTTCGCCCCGCTGTATGCGGCCTTGAAGGAGAACCTGCTTCAACAAGTGGTGGTTCAGGCGGATGAAACGCCGCTCAATGTGCTCAAAGAAGAGAAGAAGTGTTATATGTGGCTCTACTGCTCAGGCGCTGACTCACCCGAATCGGCACTGCGAATGTGAAAAATATTGCCTTGTACAACTATCAAAACAGTCGCGCGAGGGCGTGTCCCGTGGACTTTTTAGGTGACTACAACGGTTATCTACAAACCGATGGCTACGCGGCTTATGATGGACTTCATCACGTCACCAAGGTAGGGTGCTTAGCGCATGCTCGTCGCAAGTTCATGGATGCGAAGAAGCTTCAAGGGAAAGGTAAATCAGGCAAGGCTGATAAGGCGCTGGCTAAAATCCAAAAACTCTACGGGATAGAATCACGCTTAAAAGGTGCGCCTGCCGAAGAGCGAAAAGCAGAGCGTCAAGCGCTTGCCAAGCCGATACTGGATGAGCTTTACCAATGGATGACGACCCAGAAGGTGATTGGCTCTAGCCCACTAGGCAAAGCGATAAAATATACGCTTGGGCAGTGGTCAAAGCTTATTCGTTATATCGACGATGGTCACTTATCTATTGATAATAATCGCGCTGAACGCGCAATTAAACCACTGGTCATTGGCAGGAAGAACTGGCTGTTCTCTAACACACCAAACGGTGCTGATGCGAGCGCGATGCTTTACAGCATCATCGAGACCGCGAAAGCCAACGGTCTTATCCTCTACGACTACATGGTCAAGTGCATGAAAGAGCTGGCGAAAGCTGAGCCTGATATCGACGCACTCCTGCCTTGGAACTTCAAACACTGACAAGTCGCCCCGTGGGTTCATGGGGCGGATACTGTTATCTCGTTCTTTATGAACAATCAAAAAAGTCCACTGAATGTGGGCTTTGATGTAGATCTTGTCGTCTTCTAAGCTAAGCTCGAATGATCATTTGCTCGCGCTCAGGACCTACCGATACCATCACGATTGGCACACCCATCAGCTCTTCGATACGAGTAACGTAATCTTGCGCTGCTTGAGGAAGGCTCTCAAACGTGCGGCAACCCGTGATGTCTTCATCCCAGCCAGCCATATCTTCATATACGGGCTTTAGCTCAGCCGTTTGTGGCCAAATCGGGTTCTCAGTATGTTCACCTGAGTAAGCGGTACAGATTTTAAGTTCAGACAAACCAGACAGGCAATCGATCTTAGTCAGTGCTATTTCCGTTGCAGCTTGTAGGTCAACACCGTTGCGAGTTGCCACTGCATCAAAGTAACCCATGTCACGTGGGCGGCCTGTTGTTGCGCCGTATTCGTTAGAGCTTTCGCGGAAGCTGTCTTGTTCTTCCATTGCAGTTACTAGCGTGCCAGTACCAACAGACGAGCTGAATGATTTAGCAACAGCGATAACACGTTCAGGACGAAGTGCAGGTAAACCGCTACCAATGCCAGCATAAGCTGCGGTTACATTCGAAGATGTTGTCCAAGGGTATTCACCGTAGACAAGGTCGCGACCTGCGCCTAACTGAGCTTCAAACAGTAGGTTTGCGTCTTGTGATTGCAGCGCTTTAAGCGGCTCAGTTACGTTGCAGATGAACGGGCGCCACGCTTTAGTTACTTCAAGTAGCCATTCTGTCATTTCAGAAGCAGTCTGGGAGAAGTCACATTGAGGGTAGAGCGCTTTAAGCTGAGGCATCTTCCAATCAAGTAGGAATTGAATACGCTGCTCTAAAATTTCAGGTTGATTCAGCCAACCGACAAGAATGCCTTTCTTCATTACACGATCGCCGTACGCTGGTGCAATGCCTTGACGTGTAGAGCCGTAAGCGCCATCGCCCAAACGCTCTTCTTCAAGCGTATCTTCAAGAGCATGTAAAGGGAGACACAGTGTCGCACGATCTGAGATCGCCATTTTCACTTTGATGCCAGCCTCTTGAACTTCTGCAATCTCTTCAGTTAGCGCAGCAGGGCTGATCACCATGCCAGGGCCAAGAACCGCCGTACAATTAGGATTAAAAATACCACTAGGTAGTTGGTGCAGTTTGAATGTACCGAAGTCATTTACCACAGTATGACCTGCATTGTTTCCGCCTTGGAAACGAATGCTAGCAGAAGCTTGGTCTGCTAAAAAATCGACGATGCGGCCTTTGCCTTCATCACCCCAGTTTGCGCCCACAACAACGATAGATGGCATAATTTTTCTCCTAACTGATTGAGGAATCATGTTAGGCCTACAAGGTGGATAAGAGAAATTAATTATCTTTATTATCTTGATAAGGATTTCATATATCCTTAAAGTCTTAAGCTACAAACGAGATTCCCTATCACGTTCGTTCCTCACTGTAGGGAATGACGATGGGGCATTCTTTACTTTTAGGGAATGATATTAGTGACACGAGAGAGAGGACATGATGCTCGATATTAATTTGTTGAAGACGTTTGTGACGCTTGCGGAGTACAAGCATTTTGGGAAAGCGGCCAATGCACTGCACATGACACAACCCAATGTGAGTTTGCACCTAAAACAACTGGAACAACAAACACGCATAAAGTTGATAGAGAGAAGCCCTTTTCAATTGACTCAAGCGGGTGAACGGCTATTGGAAACAAGCCAAAGAACGCTACTCGAACTGCAGATTTGTCAGGCCGATCTCAATGCCATTAACGACCTTAAAATAGGGACGTTAACCATTGCCGTAAGTGACATCATTTCTCGATTTTTGCTAATTCGTCCGTTCCAGAAGTTCAAAGCGCAGTATCCCGGTATTGACCTTACGCTCTTGAATACCACGTCATCTCAGGCATCGAATTTAGTTAAAAATGCTCAAGCGGATATTGGTTTTGTTATCGCCAAAGAGCAGCACAACGAGTCTTTGTATTTCACTAAGCTGCAAGAGCTTTCTTGGTGTGCGCTTGGCGATGGGTTTGATATCCGAGACTCTGATGCAGAGCTCACTTTGATTCTACTAGGTCATGATACGAGAACGCGTGACTTTATTGATGAAGGTTTACCAAGCCTTAATCTACCTAATTATAGGGTGATGGAAGTAGGGAGTGTCGATGCTCAAATCGACTGGGCAGAAGCGGGATTTGGTGTGGCTATTGTCCCGGAGTTTGCGGTATCAACCAAGCAGCACCTGCATTCGAAAGTGACACCATTGACCAACTTCTCGAGCACCAGTCTTGGTTATATTGTTCGGCAAAACCAAGTCTTGTCGAAAGCAACCAAGCAGCTGTTAGGTTGGGTGAATGATGAGATTATTTCATTGCAAAACAAATAAATACAATCATTGAGTTTGACTCAATCAGCCCACCTCGAGTGGGCTTTTTTGTCCCTGGAAAGCCTCGTTTTTACTGAATCAATAATCTTTGGAACAAACTAGCGCTCACCATCAACTATTCGTCCCGCAAATCAGAGTTTCAAAATTCATCGTTGACAAAGTTTGATAATCAAACTAAATTTCAAATTATTACTTTGATTGTCAAATTACTTGTCAATCAAAGGGCTTTTATTTGCAACGATCATCTAACCACAAACACAAGCTAAGGACGCCATTTTGAGTTTTCCAACACGTCACCAACACAACTTTTCTTCACATAACAGTCAAGGTGAGAAACGCACGTTCTATGTCCTGTTATTGACCGTCGTTACCATGGTTGTCGAAATTGTTGCAGGTACTATTTACGGCTCGATGGCATTGCTTGCCGATGGTTGGCACATGGGGACGCACGCCGCAGCGTTTGGTATCACCTTATTTGCATACCGTTATGCGAAGAAACATGCCGAGAGCGAACGTTTCTCTTTCGGTACTGGCAAAGTCAGCGTGTTAGGGGGCTACACCAGCGCGATTGCATTGGGGATTGTGGCATTGTTGATGCTGGTGGAATCAGTACATCGTTTGTTTAACCCACAAGCGATTCAGTTCAATGAAGCGATCATCGTTGCTTGTATTGGTTTAACTGTGAATGTGGTGAGTATGTTTTTACTTGGCGATCACCATCATGATCACGGACACGAGCATGGCCACAATCATAGTAAGAATCACGGTCATTCACATAGCCATGAGCACGACAGCGACCATGGTCATAAACATGGCGAGCATCACGGACACCATCATGATCACAACCTACGCGCAGCCTACATGCATGTGTTGGCGGATACTCTAACTTCGCTGCTTGCGATTGTTGCGCTGCTATTTGGTAAGTTTTACGGTTGGAACTGGTTAGATGCAGCAATGGGAATGGTTGGCGCATTCGTGATTGCTAAGTGGACGATGAACCTTATGAAACAAACCAGCCCAATCCTGCTGGATGAGAATATCGACCAAGATTATCGTGACTCAGTGACCAAAACCTTAACGCCTTATGCGTCGGTCACCGATTTCCATATGTGGAAGGTGAGTGGGCATCACTATTCAGCAGCGATTACTCTTGAATCAAACAGTGATAAAACCGTCTCTGAATATAAACAAATGCTCGCCAAGTTTGATAAGATTAATCATCTTACTCTTGAAGTGCATTCAAACGACCATGCGAAATATAGAACAGCTTAACCAAATACTGACTGAGTTCTACGATAAAATGTCTTCGTGGGAGCAGTCTGTTGTCAAAGAGACGGGTTATTCCCTGGCTCAAGTACACACCATTGAAGTACTTGGTATGCATGGTGCGTTAAGAATGAAAGAGCTCGCTGAAAAGTTGGGTATTACCACGGGTACACTTACTGTTCAAATAGAAAAGTTGGTTAAAGCTGAATTGATTGAGCGCCATGAACACCCAACAGATCGTCGTGCGATTGTGGTTGCCTTGACGGATGAAGGGCAGAAGATACACGTTCACCACAATCAGCTTCACTTGAATTTGGTTAATGAGCTGACGCAAGATATCGAAGAAGACGAGAAAGCGGTGTTATTGAAGTGCCTAACCAAGATGGTAAAAGCGTTTTAGCCACCCTTGAATTCGCACCTAACTCTTTAGCTGCAAAGCGATTGACTAGAAAATCAAAAGATGGACCTGACTCGAATTGAGTAGGTCCATTTTTTTCGCCGTTTACGCTCTACTGTACAATCATCAATAGACGGATTCACTGTTTAAAAACCAAGTCAAAACCTCCAATATTGCGCTTCGTTCGTGCTCTTCTGGAGAGCCAAAAAAATGTCATCATAAATAATGCATCCAAATGTGCGTCAAAGTCTTTTAATTCAATGCCTTGTATACCATGACATTCAAGCCATTTATGTTCCGTCAAATAGCTGTCTCTCACTTTTATCATTCAACTAATGTACATGTATTCAATTTGTGTTATTGATGCTTTTATCTTTAGTGAAAAGATTCATTCTCTGTTTGAATACCATTGAGAATGTCACTGCTGGTGGGCTGAACAGTCGCTAGATTTAGTGCTCATTACTGATACAAAAAATATAACAATAACCAGGTCGCGCAAGTTGGATATCCATTCTTTGATGCGATTTATTTAGATACTCATAGTTAATTTAGTAAAGACGAGCCACGTATATGAATATAAAGAAAAAGCTCTATTCGTTGGGGATGTTCTCCATCTTCGGCATGATTTCACTGCTGTTTACCACATCACAATTTGCAGACACCACCGCTCAAATGAGCGAAGCCAAACAAATTACCAAAGAGGTTGAAGTGCGTTTGCTCAACCTTCGCCGTAACGAGAAAGATTTTTTACTGCGTAGCGATATGAAATACCTCGACAAGTTCGACGTAAACTACAAAAAATTCTTAGCGTCTGAATCTGAGCTAGATACAGTGCTCAGTGATTTAGGTTTAGCCAACAGCACACACCTACGTGAAGACATCGAAACTTACCACACCAGCTTTGTTAACTTAGTTAAAGCGAGCGAAGTCTATGGGCTATCACGTGACAAAGGTATGCTAGGCGAGTTTCATGTTTTGCTCGATAACATCAGCGCGACAGCCAGTGCGGAACAAAAAATCGAGCTTTACCTGTTCAATGACTTAATTGAGAAGGGGGAGTTTGACCCGAGTGTTCTTTCTATAACTTCAAATATGAGTAGCTCAGCGGCTTTGATAGACGCTGCTCGCCAAGTGGTTGAGCAAAAGCGCGTGATCGGTTTGAAGCATAACGAAGGCCTGCTAGGCGAAGCGCGTTCTGGTTCGCACGTTATCGAGACTCAGTTTAAAGAATTCTCGGCGGTGCTAGACCAACAAACGCAGCAAGAGATGGACAAACTATCGCTGATCAACAACATCCTTTGCGTCACACTACTTGTGTCGATCATTCTGTTCAGCTGGTTAATCGTCCGTTCTATCATTGGCAAAATTGAGTCACTGCTTTCGGTTATCCGTAATATCGTTAACTCAAACGACGTGTCTATTCGCTCTCACCTAGATGGTAAAGACGAACTCAGCACGCTAGGCCAATACTTCAACCAACTGTTGGATCAACTGGAAGGGCTTATCGCTGCCTCTCAATCTAAGTCACTGCAACTGACACAAAGCACATCGAACATGCATGATGAGCTAGAGTCAGTAATCAAACAGTTTGAAGTTCAAGCAAATCACACATCTACAATGACAACGTCAGTTCAAGAGATGGTACTCACCATTGGCGAGATCTCTGAAAGCACATCGGTTGCCGCTGAAGGTGTACATCAAGCGAAAGTGAATGCCGATAAAGGCCGTGAAGTGGTGGTTGAAACCATCAGCAACATCACCCAGTTGTCTGAACGTCTTTCAAGCAGCCAAGATTCGATCAGTTCACTGAACCATCATGTTGACCAGATCGGCGATGCAGTAAACATCATCCAAGGCATTGCAGAACAAACTAACCTATTGGCATTGAACGCAGCAATTGAAGCAGCACGTGCGGGTGAACAAGGTCGTGGCTTTGCGGTAGTTGCCGATGAAGTACGCGCACTAGCAAGCAGAACGCATCAATCGACCACAGAGATAACTTCCGTGGTGAGTGCAATTCAAAGCCAGATGCAGGCGTCGATGACAGAGATTGGCGAGTGTAATCAACAAGGTCAACTAACGCTGAAAGATTCGGAAGAGCTGGATGCGAGCTTGCAACTTATCTTGAGCGACATGGAAAGCATCCAAGGTAATTCAGAACGTATTGCTTCAGCGATTGAAGAGCAGGGCGCAGTAATGGCGCAAGTGAGTGACTCAATTACTGAGCTGAACACTATCTCGAACGACAATAACGCTTCGGCGCAGCATTGCTTAGTTGAAGTGGACAAGGTAGCAGAGCAAGCGAACGATATGGACCAAGCGGTCGCGCAGTTCAAGACTTCATAAACAACATAGAACTTACTAAAACAAAAGGCGTGGATCATCTACGCCTTTTTTGTGCCTGAAATTCAAATAGATAAATGACGAGAATAAAAAAACGGCCCGATCTGGGGGAAGATCTGGGCCGTTATATTACGTATTAAAGGGGGGACTACTTATTTCGGCCTTCCAGCACATCTAGTGCCAGTTCAACCGCTTTATCAATATTGTCGCATCCCGCTAACTTACCTGAGCTGATAGGACCAAGCACATTAGCGTATAACGAGAGCTGCTTGTTAAATGGCAGGCTCAACTGCTCATATAAACGCTGGCGAATCTCGGCATGTTGCTCAGGAGCGTGAGCAGCAAGGCTTTTCAAAGTGTCATAAACAAGAGTGGTGGTAGTGTTCATTCGTCTCTTTATCTTTGAGTGGGGGATTTCTATTTTAATATCATTTGGGTACAAGTTGCTGTGATATATGTCATACAATAAGTCAAATAAACTTAGGGTGAGCATTTTGGTCTTAACTGACAAGTGAGAAATCATCAATGATTTTTAACGCACCTGAAAAATCATTGTTTATGTTGAAAGAATGTTGAAATGCAATGACTTCACAACCACTAGCTAAACCAGCCTGAAGTCCTGGAGCCGAGTCTTCAAAGATAATGGTTTTACTTGCGGTTACATTTAATCTAGATAGCGCCAACAAATAAGCTTCCGGATCTGGCTTGTGCATTGAAACATGCTCTTTAGCGATGACAAGATCAAACAAGTGCTCAAGTTTACAAGCTTCCAGTATTTGGTTAGCCATCCACTGTTGCGCAGAAGTTACAACCGCACATCGCTTCCCAGAAGATTTTAGTTGCTGTAGGAGGCCAACGACACCTTTATTGATAGATAATCTTTGTGAAAGGAGTAATTGATAATGTTCCTTAAATTTATCGTTAAACTCTTGTCTCTCTGGTTCGATTTCTCCAACTTTGAAAAAATACTGAACGACATTTTCCCATTTCATACCCATTACATTTTGATAAATACGGTGGTCAACGATGGAACCATAGTCTTTACAGGTCAGCGCTAATGCTTGGCCTTTGAGCGGCTCGGAGTTTACTAATGTTCCATCCATATCAAAGATAAAGGCGTCGTAATAAAGTTTTATTGGTTCCATTTCAATACGTTAACTCAGGATTAATTCGTTAATGGTGGGTAGCATTCAATAATCTCGACGCCATCGTCTGTTTCTATCGTGATATTTTCAATGCCAGCCGGGCAGAAAAATTTATCGTACTTATTGAGTACTAAAATTTCTTCGTCTAATTTAATCGTACAACTGCCAGCAGCAATAACACCGACATAAAAGTCGTTCTCAGATTTGGTGATGCTGCTAATGACTTTTGTGCGACAAACTCGATATCTGTCGGTTGTTTTGTCATCAATGAGAGACTCTTTTACCGATCCGTCAGCATAAGCTGTTAATAGTTGAGGTGTCTTTTTGTTCTGAGTTGCCACAGCTTCAACCGACTTCTCTGAATAGTCAAAAACATCAAGGCAAAAGTCCAAATCTCGCTTCATGTAGCGAGCTTCTTCAGGAAGTGTATAACCAGCTCGTTCAAACTCAAATCGAACAGCCCAGTCCGATGGTTCCATTATCTCAATCATTAGAATGCCTTCGCCAATCGCGTGAGGCATTCCTCCTGGAATAAAGTAACACTCACCAGGAGATACTTTGATTTTTTCGAAGCAAGTTTTCAGTCGGTTAATGTCTTGTTCAACAATGATCTCTTTCAACGTTTCTTTAGTCGGAGGCGTCTGAAATCCGAGATAAATATAAGGATCATCAATCTCCTCACGAACTTGTAAAATATAGTAGGCTTCAGCCTTGCCTGAATTTGAATCTAGGTGCTTTTGGGCAAACTCTCTGGTTGGGTGTGCTTGGAAATGTAAGCGAATTGAAGAGTCTAGAAACTTAATCAAAACCATAGGGTTAGGACCGAATCTACTGAAGTGCTCTTTACCTAAAAAATACTCAGGATCTAGATCTAATAATTCGGCGAAATCGAGTGAGTGATCGCCGATAATCGCAGTTGATTGACCTTCACTGATTGTTTCTCGACCTGGGTTAACGGCTTTAGTGACCGATGCAATCCAGTCTTCAGGAAAATGAGAGTCGACCGGAACGCTTTCGTTATTAATTTGGTCTAAAACCTTACCACCACTGTAAGAGCGCCAAACGCGGTTCTGACCAAATCGAATCAACTTATTTTTGTATTCCATGCCTAGCCCTTTAAGTTCAGTGTTTTTGTTAAGTTATGTAAAGTTTGCATTGCACCAACCTCTTGAATACATTCGAAAAGGTCGACTATCTTATTTACGAATTCGGCATCTGCAAGAAGGCTAGATTCAAAAATACCATCAATGCTTAATAAAGAAATGACAGCTTCACGAGGCGTTTTACTTTCTTGTTTGATTTGCTTGAACACGCCAGCCATTGGATCATGAACCTCGATAGCATCGCCGTTGTCATCCATGCCAATCACATAAGCCATCCACCCTGCAATGCCCAACTCTAACCAAGTTGTTTGAACAGCATTTTCACGGTTATATTTGAGAGATTCACAAAATCGTGGTGGTAATTTCTGACTTCCGTCCATTGCTATCTGAGAGGTAAGGTGTTTTAAATTTGGGTTAGAGAAACGTTCAATCAGCGAATCTGCGTAAGCTGCAATGTCAGTTTCCTTTGGTAACGACAATGAAGGCGTTTGCTCATTCATCATGAAGTCTAGAATCACCTTCTTAAAATATGGGTCTGAAATCGCTTCTGACACATACTTATAACCACTCAAGTATCCCAAGTACGCAAGAAGTGAGTGACTACCATTTAGCATGCGTAGCTTCATCTCTTCAAAAGGTATGACATCATCGACAAATTGCGCGCCCACTTCATCCCAATTTGGTCGACCAATTACAAACTTATCTTCTATTACCCATTGTCGAAAAGGTTCACAAGCGATGGCACATGGATCCGAGTAGCCGATAGCTGTTTCTATATAAGATAAGCTTTCTTTACTCGCCGCTGGAACAATACGGTCTACCATAGTGTTTGGGAATGTGACATTAGCCTCTATCCAAGAATACAACTCCAAGTCGACCAATTTTGCAAAACTAAGAATAGCCGACTTCGCTACTTCTCCATTGTTTTGAATATTGTCGCAAGACAATACGGTGAACGCGTTAATATTCCTTTCTTTTCTGAGTCTTAAACCTTCAACGATATAACCGATGGCGGACACTGGACGAGAAGGTGAGTCGAGATCGAGCTGGATGAGACGATTGTTAACATCAAGAGAGCCAGTACTTGGTTCAATGCAATAGCCTTTTTCTGTGATAGTCATTGAGACTATACGAACGTTTGGATTCGCAATTTTTTCGATGATAGTCGACTGACCGTCTAGATCTGGATGTAAGGATTGAGTGATTGCCTTTGATATTTTTATTTGTTCGCTTGTCGCACCTCTCTCCAAAACAGTGTAGCAATGACCTTGCTCTCTTAACTGCTGAATAAGCGATTGTGAACCAAATAAGTTAATGGAACAGATCGTCCAGTTAGACTTTTTATTGTCTAACAATTCGCTTGTATATAAAGCTTGATGAGCTCGATGAAAAGCCCCTAAGCCAATGTGAACAATTCTCTGTTCTTCTTTTAAGTATTGATTTAAAACATTTTTATTCATACTTCCGCACTCTCACTCCAATTTTTAAAATCAGACGGCTATAAAAATTACCATTAGAGAGTAACATTCATTTGTATTATTTAAACGGCATATCATCAGAGATTTATTTTTTTGTGAGAAGTGTCAACCAATTGGTAGACCAATTTTGACAGCCAATATCTAGGGGCGATATAAAAGAAAGCGAAAGGTGTTTAGTTTTTAAATATCACGGTTAGGGATCATTATGAATATCGATATACTTATAGTTATAGGCTACTTCGTTTTCCTCCTCGGAGTAGGTTGGATGTTTCGATCAGCAACGTCATCGACAAGTGATTACTTTAGGGGGGGAGGCAAAATGTTGTGGTGGATGGTTGGGTCCACAGCATTTCTTCAAGCACTGAGTGCTATGACGTTTACTGGCGTAATGGGAAAAGCTCTTGATGTTGGCTTATCCATCTCTGTTATCTTTTTTGCGAATGCTCTTGGTTACTTTTGTAACTACTTATTCTTTGCTGCAAGAGCTCGACAGATGCGAGTTATCAGTCCAATCCAAGGCATTCGCAAACGTTTTGGTCCTGTTAGCGAGCAAGTTGTAACGTGGGCGACGGTACCGTCGAGTGTACTTCAGGCTGCGCTATGGCTGAATGCATTAGCGATCTTTGCAAGTGCGGTATTTAATATCCCAATTGAAACAACGATAGTTGCTGCGGGTATGGTTGTACTTCTTATGTCTCTGGTCGGCGGAAGTTGGGCTGTAGTTGCATCAGACTTTATACAGATGATCATCATTACTGTTGTTACCTTCATAGCGACAATCGTAGCGATATACAAATCTGGTGGTGTAGCACCAATCCTAGAAGCGGGTTTGCCTGATCAAGGGTTTGTTGGAGAAGGGTATAGCTATACCTACTTATTTGTTGGCTGGTTTATCTGTATTTTCATCAAACAGTTCTTCAGTACAAACAATATGATTGATTCTTACCGCTATATTGCAGCAAAAGATACTAATAATGCACGTAAAGCTGCAATCCTAGCGTGTTGTCTAATGGCGTTTGGACCTTTCATTTGGTTCCTTCCTGCTTGGTATGTAAGCGGAAATTACCCAGATATGTCTACATGGGGCCTCGATGTTCTAGGCAAAGATATTTCTAATGCCACTTATTTTGTCTTCGTTCGTAACGAGATGCCCGTTGGGATGGTTGGCTTGATGATGTCAGCTATGTTTGCTGCAACCATGTCGTCAATGGACTCTGCATTAAATAGAAATGCCGGCATATTCATTAAAAACGTTTATGAACCTTACATGGCAAAAGACAAATCAGATAAATCGATCTTGTTTGCAAGTAAAGTTTCTACCGTGGTATTCGGCTTGTTGATTATTGTTTGTGGCTTGTTCATGAGCAAACTGCAAGATTTTGGTCTATTTGATGCACTTATGATGGTGAGTACGCTTGTCGCGTTCCCTGTGCTTATTCCGTCACTGCTTTGTTTCTTTATCAAGAAGACTCCAGATTGGTCATGTTGGGCAACCATTGCCGTAGGCGCTTGTGTTTCAGCCGTTATTGCTTCAACAAATGCACCAATGATCGAAAGCCTGTTTAATTTATCTGAACCATTGTCTAGTCGTGAATTCGCTGAAATGAAATCGATAACCATGGGCGTAACAGGGCACATTATTATCACAGGTGGTTTCTTCTTGCTGACTCAACTTTTCTATAAAGAGCCAACAGGTAAGCGTGCTGAAGAAATCGCAGAGTTCTTTAGTAATGCAGAAACTCCAGTAATTGTAGAAGATTCGCCTCAAAGCTTCGAAGCTGATAGACAACAGTACATTTTACTTGGTCGAGTGTTATTGGCGACAAGTGCAGCGCTTCTCCTATTAACGCTGATACCAAACCCTATGTGGGGAAGAATGTTATTTGTATTAATGGCAGCGATTGTCGGGTTTATATCTTGGTTATTACTACGAGCTGGTAAGTTAAATGATGTAAAACTAAAAGCTTACACTGTCTAATTAAATAAAATATCAGACGAAGCCTTAATAAGGCTTCATCAAAAAAATTAATAATAGGTAATAACTTATGAAGCAAACTTGGCGATGGTATGGTCCAAATGATATTGTAACGCTTAATGATATTCGTCAGGCTGGGGCAACAGGAATCGTAACGGCATTACATCATATTAAGAATGGTGAAATATGGTCTAAAGAAGAAATACTAAAACGTAAAAAGTTAATAGAAGAAAATTCACTTACATGGGAAGTTGTCGAAAGTATCCCTGTTCATGAAGAGATCAAGACTCAAACTGGAAATTTCATTCAATGGATAGAGCACTATAAGCAATCTATTATCAATTTATCTGAATGCGGAGTTGATACAGTTTGCTATAACTTTATGCCAGTTCTTGATTGGACGAGAACAGATTTAGAGTATGTACTCCCAGATGGCTCAAAAGCATTAAGGTTTGACCATATTGACTTTGCTGTTTTTGAGCTATGCATACTAGAACGAGAAGGTGCACATGAAGAGTATTCAAAAGAAGACATTGCACTTGCTCGAACTCGTTTTTCTAACATGCCTGATGACAAAATTGCACAGCTAACATCGAATATTATCGCTGGTCTACCAGGTGCGGAAGAAGGCTATACTCTTCAGCAGTTTAGAGAGCAACTGGATCAGTACCAACACATTGACGGCAATAAGTTACGTGAAAATTTAGTTTACTTCCTAAACGAAATTACCCCAGTGTGTGAAGAGTACGGCGTGAAGTTGGCCATTCACCCTGATGATCCACCACGCCCAATTCTTGGTTTACCGCGAGTGGTATCTACGATTGAAGATATCGAATTCTTGACGCATCGTGTACCGAGCAAAATGAACGGTATTACTATGTGTACCGGGTCTTATGGCGTGCGAGACGATAACGATCTTGTGAAGATGATTGAAACTTTTGGTGATCGAATTTATTTCACGCATCTGCGTTCAACAAAGCGCGAAGAAGAACCCGGCAACTTCCATGAAGCAGCTCATCTCAATGGTGATGTTGATATGTATGAAGTGATATTTGCACTTCTTAAAGAAGAAAATCGTCGTACTAATAATGGACAAAGTGATTTAATTCCAATGCGGCCTGATCATGGTCACCAAATTATTGACGACTTAAATAAAAAAACAAACCCAGGGTATTCTTGCATAGGCCGTTTAAAAGGCTTAGCTGAGATTCGTGGTGTCGAGTATGCATTGACTCGGTCTCATTTTAATTAATGTGTTTTCAATTCGATATTGGGTTTTTAAATTAAGCTAACCCAGGGATATTATCGGATTAGCTTATTTAGTGTCAGTGAAAATATTGATAATCAATAAGGGAAGTCGTTACTGTTACTTCCCTTTATTTATAGGTGATGATATGTCGGTTCAACAAAAATTTGGCGGTGAACTTTCGGATGAGGAATTTAGAAAATTCACCCTATATACAACACAAAGTAATAATAAACATGATGACGAGTCGAGAGCTCAAATCTTAGGCTTCACCAACAATAATGTTCGAGTTGCTCCAGGAGCTATCGTTCGCATTGGTGAAAACCAAATCGGAACACGAAGTTATATAGGCCTATACAGCTACATTAATGGTGATGTGGAGGTTGGTGAAGACGTTTTGGTAGGGCCACATGTTTCTGTCGTTGCGTCTAATCATTTATTTGACCCGACTTCAGAGAGCTTTAGTGGTCGTAGTGATTTGGAAAGCGGAAAGGTCACAATCGCAAAGGGTGTTTGGTTGACATCTGGTGTTGTTGTCACTCCAGGAGTGAGCATCGGTAAATGTTCATTGATTTGTGCTAATTCGGTAGTGACATCCGATGTGCCCCCATATTCGATTTTTGCAGGGACCCCAGCGAAGCAAATTGGTCATATTGATGCAGAGACAGGGCAATATCATTGGTCGAAATAGAGGAGTAACACATGCTACAACTAGAAAGAACGCATGATTTCCAAATTTTTTTGTCGCCTTGTAACGAAATTTCCTCAGTCAATCCCCCAAGTTTCAATTGGCCTCAAGGAGAGTATGGTTCTGCATATAACATCGAACTTGAAGACAAAGACGGTGAGCAAAAATGGGATTGGAAATCGGTGCAGTCTCCTTTACAACCGACATTTCAGTTACCTCAAGGTAGCTATCGCTGGAGAGTGACTTGCCTCAATACTCTAGCAAAATCTGATTGGATTGTTTTTGAAATCACGACGGAGTCAGAAAACTACTTGGCACCGGACGCTATGTCACTATTCTCACTGTGTACTAATAAAGACCAGTTTATGATGTATCTCGATGAAGATATTGACGCAGTCAGCAATGCTTCATTAAGTGCAAGAGACAAGTTACGCAATAGTGTTGAACTAACTGATATAGATGACATTTTATATTCTAATCATTATCGCCGTGGTAATGAAGAAGGGAAGCGTACAGCTATCGCTAACGTAAGACGTTGGATTGATCGCGATCTTATCGCACTAACATTACTATATAAGGTGTGGGGTGATGAGGTGGCAGGACATAAGGCATGCCAAATTTTATTGCGCTTATCCGAGTGGAGCCCTGAAGGCCCGGCGTCACTGTTAAGGCCTTGTACGTGGGGAGATGAAATTGGCCTGTCAATGACGCGAAATTTGTATCTTGCCTATCATTGGTTGTCTCCATTGCTGACGACCGACGAGTGTTCATTCGTCAGGCCGCTCTTAATTCGATATGCCTATCAAATGGAAGAGCGCTTAGAGCAAGATAAGTTTAAACAGTACCCGGGACATTCACATACATCGCGTTTGCCTGCTTACTTAGGCGTTGCTGCCCTTGTGTTACACAAAGAGTTTGAACTTAAAACTTGTGAACGTTGGCTTAATTACGCCTTAATGATTTACCGAGGTGTGTTGCCTTTCTATGGCGGAAAAGATGGCAGTTGGGTTGAGGGGCCTTTTTATTCTTCTTCCTATACCAAGTGGCACCATCCGTTTTTCTTGTCGGTTGAGCGTTTAAGTGGCTTTTCTTTCTATAATCACCCGTTTTATAAGAATTACGTTAAGTTTGCTTTGGACTTTGTGGCGAATAACGATCGAATTCATCCCTTTGGTGATGGCTTCTGGTGCAAGAGAGAAGGTAAAGAGTGGCCTGGTTTCTTTGCGCAAAATCCACTCAGAATATATGCACCACGGTATGGTTGTACGAAGTCGATATTAGAGTCCAAGAAGTTAGAGTCCAATATTGAGACTTACAAGCTCCATTTATTAGATATAGTACCGACGTATCCGCAGTTACAATTTGAAAAATCGGATCAACATTCAACCGTTTCTAATACGTTAATGACTTCAAATGAGGCGTTTGTTTCTGACGAGACTGCTCTGTGTGTGAGCCCTGCGTCGAACAACATTTACTATTCATACGCAGGGTTAGGTAAAACTGCCCATAGTAAAATGTCGGTGTACTACCGAGCAAGTAAGTTTGGTAATAGTTCTCATCGCCATGCTGATCAAGGGAATGTTGCACTAGTCGATGATGGCGTTAATGTTCTTACTCCGAGTGGCAGTTATGGCTATAGGTTTGGTAGCAAACATCATAGTTTATGGACTCGAACTACGCAGGCGCATAATTTACCCTTATTTGGTGGTGTCAATTTAGACGATAGCGTTACCAACGCGACTGAAGGTCAGAAGATAGATTGCGCAACAGCTCAAGCAACAGTAATCACTCGAATTGATAGCAATGAGTTTCAATGTGTCGTTCTAGATCTCGCGAATGCTTATGAGAGTTGTGAGTCGTTTGTGCGAACAATAATACAAGTTGCAGATAACGGGGTCGTTATTGTCGACAACATTAGGCTATCTGAACCCAAATCGATGCAATGGCGAGCCCATACCCCGCTCGAAGTTGTTATTAAGGGGGGGAGTGTTGATTTGTACCATGAACAAGAAACTTATTATCTTGGAATGATGAGTGATCCTTCTTGTGTAGTTAAGTTAACAAGTGAAATTGATGACGGTGATGGTTTCAAAGGGAATGTTGAATCTGACGCTCAGAAAGATATTAAACATCTAGAATGGTTCATAGAAGAACAGCAGCAACATCAAGTGGTTATGAGTTGCTTAAAACAACCAATAGATTACGTGTTAACTGACGAAAATACTTTGATACTTGCCCATGCGGGCCAGTCTTTTAAGCTCAATGTAGAAACTGGTGAGGAGATCACTCCGTAAAAATCAGGTGACATAAGTATTTTATGTCACCTATTTTCTAAAGATTGTCTTTTGATGTCGCGATAGCGGGAATGGAGTTAAACAGATAACCATCAAAATTAGGGTCGGTAAAATCAGAAAGCTCTAAAAGCCTAATCTTCACATGTTCTAGATGTTGCCACATCGCTTGCTTGGCTTCGATTGGGTTCTTGCGTCTCATTGCTAGCAAAATAGCAGCATGATCATCTAGCCACTCTTTCCTATAGTCTTGGATCTCGATATGTGTATGCAGTATCTTCCACATAGGGCTAGACTCACGACGTTCCCACGATTCCTTTAGAATATCGACCAGCACAGAATTCTGTGTCGCTTCGGCAATACACTGATGGAACATTCTGTCACCAACCGGATTTTGGACATTGTTTTCAATTTCGCGGCGCTCAATTTCTAGAGCTTCACGCATTTTTTCGATATCAGCAGGGGTTGCTTGTGTTGCAGCAAACTCAGCAATACTGCTTTCCAATAACTGTCTTGCTTGAAGCATTTCAAAAGGACCTACATCTTCATTTTGTGCCACTGTTGATGTAGTCGGTAAGTTAACGATGTACACTCCCGAGCCTTTCTTTACTTCAACGAGTCCCTCAAGTTCCAGCATGATGATTGCTTCTCTAACCACAGCTCTGCTCACGGATAGACGCTCAGCAATATCTCGCTCGGGCGGTAAACGACTTCCAATCGGGTAAAGACCATCAGATAGTTCTTTTCTCAAGATAAGACCGAGGGTTTGATAAGGGCGTTTGGGTTCGAAGTTGATCATGGAAATGCAGTGTACCTTTGGATCTGTGGTTTGAATTGAAAGTTTTCGCTAACTCGAAAGTCATTGTAAACGCTTATAAATGTCAATTCGAGTAAAAACCTAACTAATCCAACTCTCATTGTATCAAAGCGTAACGGTTCGTTGTGGTCACTTTTATGTACATGAACAAAAGGTTATCAACTTCGATATTAAACTTTCAAAAGCCATACAAGGAACGCGCTCATAGTTTTGAAGTGAGATTAAGCGTATTTCGTATAATCTTGAGTTTTTGATCAATAGCACAAGCCGTGAATAACCGCTATGTTCAATAGAGTTATATCACCTAACAAGTTGATATTGATAATAAACAACGGTGCTTGTAAAAATACAGATATAAACTTCAAGCCTAATCTGATTGAGAGTAAAAGGAACAACATGCACTACGACGTATTCAACGGAGACGCAGATGGCATAATCGCGTTGTTACAGCTGCGATTAAGTGAGCCAAGAGAGAGCGTGCTCATTACTGGTGTTAAGCGTGATATTAAGTTGGTCTCTCAAGTTGTTACTCAAACTATGGAGCCGGGTAAGCAAGGTGATGTTTCTTCCGTTACCGTTTTAGATGTATCGATGGAGAAAAACCTGCCTGCACTGCACTCACTGCTAGACGCAAACATCAATGTATTTTATTGCGATCACCACCGAACAGGGGATGTCCCAACTTCTAGTCATTTAGATACTCTGATTGATACCGCGCCAGAGAGCTGCACGAGCTTGCTGATTAACCAGAAGCTGAATGGTGCGCATGTGGCTTGGGCAATCGCAGCTGCCTTTGGCGACAATCTAAAAACGGTGGCGGCGCGGCTAGCGGATGAAAATGGATTCGCTCAATCTCAAAAAGAGTTTCTAGAAGAGCTAGGTACCTTGGTTAACTACAACGGTTACGGTTCGTCACTGAGTGATTTGCATTTCACGCCAGCTGAGCTCTACAAAACCCTTTATCAATACCCGAATCCGTTTGATCTTTTGGATGATAAAGACTCTGTGTTTTATCGACTACGAGATGCTTATCAAAATGATCGCCAGCAGTTATCAAACCTTGCTCCTGTTTATGAAAGTGAAGTCGCACGTGTGTTTGAACTGCCAGGTGAGACGTGGGCAAGGCGCATCAGTGGCGTATTTGGTAATGAAATCGTTAATCAAGATCCAAACCGAGCGCAAGCAGTATTAACGAAAAACCAAGACGGCGAGTCTTACACGGTGAGCTTACGAGCACCATTATCAAACAGAACGGGTGCAGACGAAATTTGCTCAAGTTTTGCGACTGGCGGAGGAAGAAAAGCAGCGGCTGGAATTAATCAACTTAATGAACTTGATAAGGTGAATTTTATTTCACTATTGGATGCATATTATTCATCTGGCACTGACGGTTAACTGAAAAAATCCCGACGTATACATTCAAAATCCTACAAATTCTTGCTCCTATATTCCGTTATACGTGTGTATTGCTAGCACATGTATGATGGCTATATCCAGGCTGTTTTAGTGATATCACTCGCAATGGTATCTGGTCTTAGGTCAGTAATTACGGCGTATTTGGGATGATTTTTGCCGATTTAAAGTTTATTTTTTCCTATCGGTGATTTTTTATATTTTTGGTTAATTATCTTAGTGAATTAAGGTTGATTAAATATTTATATGGTCAATGCATTCAGCCGAAAATAACAGTTTTTAGCATTTCAATTTGAATGAAAAGTCAAAATCATATTGATTCTGATATTCAATCTGTGACTTAAAATCACAAGTTAAATCAAAGGTCATCTTTTCCTATAAATTCCATTACTTTTCTATAAATATTCATGATTACAATGAATTGGTTCGGTTGTGATTGGCACAGCTGTTAAGTAAGGAAGTGGGACTAATGTTGAAACGTAAAGCTCTACAATTAGCAGTATCGCTCGGCATGGCGGCAATGTCTGGCGCTGTTTATGCGAATGGTTCAGATATGACGAATCCAGACTCTGGCGTGGTGGTTGGCTATTGGCATAACTGGTGTGACGGTGGCGGCTACCAAGGTGGTAATGCGCCATGTGTGACGCTGGATGAAGTGAACCCAATGTACAACATCGTGAATGTGTCATTCATGAAGGTCTACGATGTGGCTGATGGTCGAATCCCAACTTTTAAACTGGACCCAACCATTGGGCTTTCAGAAGAACAATTTATTGACCAAATCTCGGAACTCAACAAGCAAGGTCGCTCTGTGCTGTTGGCTTTAGGTGGTGCGGATGCACACGTAGAGCTAGAAACCGGTGATGAAAGAGCCTTTGCTGATGAGATTATCCGTCTAACTGAGCGTTACGGTTTCGATGGCCTAGATATTGACCTTGAACAAGCAGCCGTAACCGCCGCAAACAACCAAACCGTGATTCCGGATGCACTTAAGCTAGTGAAAGATCACTACCGCGCAGAAGGTAAAAACTTCCTTATTACAATGGCGCCTGAGTTCCCGTACCTAACGACAGGCGGTAAGTACGTTCCTTATATCGATAATCTAGAAGGCTACTACGACTGGATTAACCCACAATTTTACAACCAAGGTGGCGATGGTATCTGGGTTGAAGGCGTGGGTTGGATTGCTCAAAACAACGATGCGTTAAAAGAAGAATTCATCTACTACATTTCTGATTCGCTTATCAACGGAACGCGTGGCTTCCACAAAATCCCACATGACAAGCTCGTGTTTGGTATTCCTTCAAGTATCGATGCTGCAGCGACAGGTTTTGTGCAAGAGCCACAAGATTTATACGACGCATTTGATAGCCTAACGGCGCAAGGCCAACCGCTACGTGGTGTAATGACTTGGTCTATTAACTGGGACATGGGCACCAACAAAAACGGCCAACAATACAACGAGCAGTTTATTAAAGACTACGGCCCGTTTGTACACGGTCAAGTAACGCCACCACCAGTAGAGGGTGAGCCTGTTCTTAAAGGTGTCGAAAATACGCGTGTTCTTCACGGAACAACGTTTGATCCTATGGATGGCGTAACGGCAACAGACAAAGAAGACGGCGATCTAACGTCATCAATCGATGTTGAAGGATACGTCGAAACGGCGGTTATCGGCACTTATGTACTGACTTACCGTGTTAAAGATAGCGATAACAATGAAACAACCAAAGCAAGAACGGTAGAAGTTTACAGCCAAAAACCTGTATTCGATGGCGTGTCTGATACTACTGTCATGTTAGGTAACGCATTTGATCCGATGGCGGATGTTAGTGCAAATGATGCTGAAGATGGTGACCTAACAAGCACCATCACACACACTGGCAGTGTCGATGTGAATGAAATCGGCAACTACACACTTGTATACAGCGTAACAGATAGCGCGAACCAAACCGTAACTGCTGACCGTAAAGTGTCAGTAACTGATGGTTCTAACTGTGCTGCTCCATGGGATTCAAACACAGTTTATGTGGAAGGTGACCAAGTTTCGCATGACGGAGCAACGTGGGTTGCAGGTTGGTATACTCGTGGCGAAGAGCCGGGAACAACAGGTGAATGGGGTGTTTGGAGAAAAGTTTCAGACTCTTCATGTGGTGGTAACCCAGATCCGGGCGATGACTTAGAGCTTTCGGTTTCAGGACTTCAATCACAATATGCGCCAGATAACGGCAACGTGCGTTTAGATCTGACACTGACATCAAATGAAGCATTAGATGTTACCGCTATGGTGATCAACAATGCAGGTACTGTGGTTGAGCAAACTAAGGTTAACGTAACGGACAGCCGTGCTATTACCATCGACTTATACGATGTAGCGGAAGGGCAATATGCACTTGAAGTAGTCGGTAAAGCATCTGACGGTGAAATGGTGATGGTAAACGATTCGTTCGCTGTTAAAGACGGTGGCGGAACAACACCTCCTCCAGGTGATTACCCTCCATATGAAGCGGGCACAAACTACGCAGCGGGTGACATTGTGGTCGGCAGCGATAATGGCTTGTACGAATGTAAGCCTTGGCCATACACGGCATGGTGTGCAAGCGCGTCTTACGCTCCAGCAGATAGCCAATACTGGCAAGATGCTTGGACAAAGCTGTAGTCTGATAGCTCAACGCTAGCAATATAAAGTAGACGATCAAAGAGAGGCCATTGTGCCTCTCTTTTTTATGTTTAAACAGTTCTGACTTAGAGCTTTAAAACCCACTTAACCTTAAACTCTGCTCTGCATATTGCTCTAGATCAAAATAGGAGTGATTATCAATTGTATTACATGTTAAGAAATAGCACTATGCGCACATTGAATTTTATATATTGTTAATATTTGCATAATGAATCTTGCTCAAGTCGACCTCAATCTACTCGTTATTCTTAAACACCTTCTTGAAGAGAAGCACGTTTCCAACACGGCATTGGCGCTGGATATGAGCCAACCTACGGTGAGCCGATCTCTGCAAAAACTGCGTACCGTTTTCAATGATGATCTATTGGTGCGAGCGGCTTATGGCTATGAGTTAACGCCAAAAGCAGAAGCCATTAAGCAAGATCTCAATTCGGTACTGACACGTTTAGAAAAGCTGGTACATGGCGATGTATTCGAGCCGCAAAGCAGTGACAGTACGGTTCGCTTCTTTGGTTTAGTGCCTAATGTCGCGCACTTGCTGCCCAAGGTAGTTGCGGAGATACGTCAACAAGCGCCAAACATGACTGTTGATATCGACTCGATTCCTAAACGACACTTTGAGCCTCTGTTATCCGGTGATGCGCACTTTGTGTTGTCGACCCACGAGCCGTTAAGTTCAGAGCAAAATTTGTATCGAATGTTCGTGATTAGCCGCGATTACCGTTTGCTGATGAGTAAAAAACATCCTTTGGCGGACAAAGAGATCACGGTTGATGACTTGTTGAATAGCCAACTTGGTCAAATCTCACTGCAAGGGGATAAGAAGCTCTCGATCGAAAGTCGATTTAAAGATCTTGGCTTGATTGATAAGCAGCGCCAGCTGTCCATTCCAATTCAGCTTTCCAATTTTAACGTCGCGCCGGATATGGCAGAAGCAACCGACATCATCTTTCATTTACCGACACCTTTTGCTCAACAAGCCGCTACGCAAAGAGATCTTGTTTGTAAACGCGTGCCTAAAGCGTTGCGCCACCCATCAGAAGACGTCTACTTATACTGGCATAAGCGCTTTCATAACGACCCGATGTGTCGCTGGGTTCGCAATATATTCAAAGAGCTTTATACATAATCCATCTGCAGGGTGAATGAAAATTACGAATACCTATCGAGTTGGATATAGATCTCTTTCATTATTTGAATGGTGAATAACGAGAATCGATTTTTGGTATGAAACTTTCGTTGATAAGAGTGGTAGTTGGTTGTTTAATGCAAACCATTATCATTACCAATCACATATAAGAATGAATATCATGTCTGAGAGATCTCTTTTGATTCGCAAACCTCTTTTGGTTCGTAAACCCCTTTCGATCGCAGTCGCTGTTATTTGTACCTCACTTTCAGCTAACGTGTTGGCGCAAGAAGAAGCGCAAGCAACAGATGAGCAAATGGTTGTTACGGCAACTCGTACCGAGATGGCACTAAAACAAGCACCAGCTTCAATGTCGGTTATCACCGCGCAAGACATCGAAGACAGCCCTGGTATTACCTTGGCAGACATCGTTGCCGAATCAACGAGTGTTGAGTCTGATTTTGATAGCACACGTGCTGGCCGTCAGATGATCTCTATTCGTGGTATGGATTCAGATTACACTCTTATCATGGTGAACGGTCGTCGTTTAAGCTCTGCAAGTGCCATCATCCGTGGTAACGACTTCGACCTATCAACGATTCCTGCTGATTCGATCGAACGTGTTGAAATAATCCGTGGCCCAATGTCTGCACTTTACGGTTCAGATGGTATGGGCGGTACAATCAACATCATCACTAAGGCTCCAGAAAACGATTGGAGCTCTACACTGAGCATGGACACTTCATCTCCACTTGATGGTGATGGAGGGGAAGAGTATTCGATGGGCTTCACGACATCTGGTGCGTTGATTGAAGACGAGTTGTTTGCTCGCCTATCTGTTAACCAAACTAGCCGTGATGCTTGGCAACCCTATTCTGGTATGCATAGCTCTGGTTACGATCGTTCAGACATTACTGCGTTAGAAGAAAGAGAGACATTAAGCTTACTCGCGAGCCTGACATGGAATGCAACAGACAACCAAACCATTGATTTCGATTTTGGTTACAGTGACGACGAACGTGAGTCATCTGCGGAAAACGTATCATCTGTGATTGAGTCTGACACACGTGTTGTACGTCAGAGCCAAGCGATCACACATAGTGGTTTTTGGAGCTGGGGTGACACGCAAGTACGTTATTCACGTGAAAATGTGACAGATAATGATGCTGCGGACTCAGATACTAACTATAGCAGTGACATCGAAGAGCTGACTCAAATTGTTGAAGCTTCGGCGACCACTTATCTTGGTGATAGTCACACCGTAACGTTTGGTATGGACTACCAGTTGAGTGAATTAACCAACAAAGAAAACTTAGTCAATGGTACATCTGAAGCTTATCAAGGTGCGTTATTTGTTCAAGACCAATGGTTAATGACGGATCAACTAACGGCAACCATTGGTGGTCGTTTAGATAAGCATGAACTGTACGGTGAAGAGTTCAGCCCACGTGTGTACTTGGTTCATCAAACAACGAATGACCTGATCATCAAGGGTGGTGTGGGTAAAGCATTTAAAGCACCAACATTGACTCAAAATCAGACAGACTACACAGTTAATAGCTGTAAAGGCGTATGTGATTTACATGGTAATGAAGATCTTAAGCCCGAAACCAGCTTGAACTATGAGATCGCTGCGATTTATAGCCAACCTCGTTGGAATGTTGAAGGTGCCTTATTCCGAAATGAAATCAACGACCTAATTGATCGTGATGAAACCTATTGTGAGAACGGCGGAGTGTTTGAATCGGGTAAAGGTTGCGCTGATAGTTCAAGCTCAACTGGCTATGTGAATGGTAAGCGTACTTATACAAACGTATCAGAGGCTGTAGTTCAAGGTGCTGAGCTTACAGGCCAATTCCAAATTACTGATGAATGGGGTGTGTCTGGTAATTACACATTCTTAGACACTGAAGATAAGTCTACTGGTGACGAATTACTTGAGCGTTACAAGCATTCGGGTTTAGTTAAACTGAACTGGAGCCCAACTTACGATCTAAGTACTTTCGTGAGTGCGCGTTACCGTGGTGAACGTCAGATCGAAAGCGATCTAACTCAAGACGCTTACACAACGCTGAACCTAGGTGCTGTCTACAACGTGAATGCTTCAGTACGACTACGTGCAGGTATCACGAACTTAACTGACGAAGCTGTATCACAAGAGCTAGAGAGCATGGGCTATGTTGAAGAGCCACGTACTTACTACGTAGGTATGACAGCGGACTTCTAATTTAGAGTTCAGTAACTGATAGCTTGATACAAAAGAACCCACACTGGCTGATGCTCTAAAAGGAGAATGGCGAGTGTGGGTTCTTTTTTGATCTATAGATTTGGTTTAATTTGCCGTTTATCTATTAATCTAGATTTTGACACATGTGATCAGCGCATTACCGGACTGAGTATCCCAAGGAATCAGCTTGTCGTAATCGTGCTCGAAGATATTAACCTCGAAGTAGGGCTTCAATATCTCGATTAACTCTTTAAACGAGAATGCCACCATTGGGTGTTCATCATTCCACACTTGAGTTTCACCAGCAGTCGTCTTTTCGATGCTAAGCTTTAGCGCTTGCTTATCACCCTGACCAGAGTAATACCAACCAGAACGGAACGTGAAATCGTCTTTGTCTTGGTTTGTTGTGTGTCTAACAAACAGGTCGTTGCTGATCTTGTCTTTATCAACCACGTTAAAACAGAAAATACCTTCTGGCTTTAACGCACGATGCACACTTTCAATACACTCTTTAAGCTTCTCAAGGCCATCGTTGTAATGGATGGAATACAGGAAGCAAGTGATAAGATCGAGTGGTTCCGTGACCTCAAAGTTACTCATGTTTTGTACTGAGAACTTGGCTTCCGGGCAGCGAACTTCTGCGATATCTAACATCGGCTTGTTAAGATCTAGGCCACCGCTTTGGTAACCGAAATCAATAAAATGACGAACGTGTGGGCCAGTGCCACAAGCTAAGTCGAGGTGTGTTTTTCCTTCATTTCCAAAGATTTGATGGAGTCTACGTACGCAGTTACTTTGCGCTTGGTAGTCAATATCTACACACATTAAATCATAGTAACCGGATAGGTCGGTATAGAGTGCGTTGGCGGACATATTTGCCTGCAGCATAAGCTGAAAAATTAGGGTGGCGCATCATATACCGAAATTGGAAAATCGCAATCAAATATTCGATCAATGAAAGCGTTTTATTTTCTAACTTATGGTCGTTTTAAATGAGACCGTTTAAAGGGATGTTTAAGCTGCCAACAACATCAGTACGCGTGTCATCGCTATTCACTTTGCCCTGACTACTTATTCGTTAACTAAAACAGGTGTTGCTCCCTCAATGCAGCGACCATACGGGCTTTGCGGAACGCTTTTATCACGAGACGAGATAGGAAAAATATGGTATCTAGGTAAACCCAGTGTGACATTTATAATTTTATGATTAATCAGTAATTTTACTGATTCAAACCGAGTTCTTGAAAAGGAAACAATTCAGGAAAGTGGGCTGTTGATAAAAACCAAATCACTCAAGCTAAATAAGCGAACTAAACAAGGAGAGTTGAAACAATGACATCAGCAATAAATGCACAGGGTTCAATGGAAAATAGAACAGCATTGGAAAGCAGTGCTTCAATAGAAATTAAGGTGGATGACTTGTCGGGTGGGGAAGTCATTGAATTACTTGAAGAGCACCTCGCTGATATGTACGCCACTTCGCCAGCCGAAAGCGTTCATGCACTGGATCTAGATGGGCTCAAGTCACCAGAGATTACTTTTTTCAGTGCTTGGAAAGACAGCCAACTACTTGGGTGTGTTGCCATTAAAGAGCTAAATACCCAACACGCTGAACTCAAATCGATGAGAACCTCACAGTTTGCTCGAAAGTCAGGTGTTGCGAGCCAACTTTTACAGCACGTATTGGATACAGCAACCGCCCGCCAGTATCAAACAATCAGTTTAGAGACCGGCTCAGAAGACTACTTTAAGGCTGCGCGTAACCTGTATGAAAAGTTTGGCTTCGGATACTGTGAACCCTTTGCTGATTATGTGTTAGACCCGCACAGCCAGTTTATGAGTATTGAGTTGCGTTAAGAGACTAGCCTTAGATGTCGACTTACTTTGCAGGTTTCTCCCTTGGCCTTTCGCTGATTCTTGCGATTGGCTCTCAAAATGCGTTTGTTTTAAAGCAAGGGCTTAAGAACCAACACGTATTGGCAGTTTGTGCTGTATGTGCCATTTCTGACGCCTTACTGATTAGCTTTGGCGTGACGGGCTTTGGCGCAATCGTTAAGCAGTTCCCACAAATTGAGCAGTTCGCCCGTTATGGTGGCGCTATCTTTTTGGGTGTCTATTCATTCTTAAGCTTCCGATCAGCATTTACCGAAAACCACGCCTTAGAAGCCACGGCAGAAACTAAAGACTCATTAACCAAAGCGATTGCGATGTGTTTGGCGTTCACTTGGCTTAACCCGCATGTGTATTTGGATACTGTGGTATTGCTGGGGTCTATCTCAACTCAATATCAACCGGATCAAATGTTGTTTGGCGCTGGGGCGGTATCGGCGTCATTCGTGTTCTTCTTTTCACTTGGATATGGCGCTCGCTTCTTGGCTCCAATGTTTAAGAACCCGAGAGCGTGGAAGGTGTTGGAATTTGTCGTTGGCGTGATCATGGCATCTATTGCAATATCTTTGATTGTCTAGCTGCGCGTAATTAGGCTTCCATTTTGGTATAGGTGTTGAATACACGCCAGTAGAAAGCCTAACCTTACGTTTAATCTCACAAGCAGATGCAGTAAATATCGAATTCTTCGGCCCGAAAGCCGTGATGTAGCGTTTAGCACAGTAACTCTGGGCGCTTCGTACAATTTTTGACGACCTCTGTGAAATAGCTTAAAGCTAAAGCTATGGACACCTAAAACCGCTCTAACGTTGAGCGGTTTTTTTATGTCAAAAATAACGATTGGTCACGCTATGGGCGGAGTTGGTCCAAAGCCTGAAATTAGTTGGTTTTCACAAGCTTATAAAAGGGAATTATCTCGACTATTTTGGTAGATTAAAGGTATTACCGACTTCCAGTGAGCAGCAATGAAGATTCTTCACACGTCCGATTGGCACCTTGGCCAAAACTTCTACAATAAAAGCCGTAAGAATGAACATGAACGGTTTTTACAATGGTTACTTGAGCAAGTTACAGAGCACGACATCGACGCGATCATTGTTGCTGGCGACATTTTCGATACCAGTACACCGCCGAGTTACGCTCGTGAGATGTATAACAAGTTTGTGGTCGATTCGAACAAGATCGGTTGCCAGTTGGTGTTATTAGGTGGTAACCATGACTCGGTGTCTGTGTTGAAGGAGACACAGCAATTACTGAAGTACATGGGCGCAGACGTAATTCCGAACACCAATGAAGATCATGCGACTCAGGTTGTCGAACTAAAAGGTAAGAACGGCGATGTAGAAGCGCTGGTTTGTGCCATTCCTTTTATTCGCCCTCGCGATGTGTTGATGAGCCAGGCGGGTGTCACTGGCGTTGAGCGTCAGAAGCAACTCGGCGATGCAATCAAACAGCATTATCAAAGTGTTTATGATGCGGCGGTTGCTAAGCGCGCGACGTTTGCAAACAGCGAGCACATGCCGATCATCGCTACCGGCCACTTAACTGCGATGGGTGTTCAACAATCGGATTCGGTACGTGATATCTATGTCGGCAACCTTGATGGTTTTGCCGCTGATGGCTTCCCAGACGCAGACTATATTGCACTTGGTCATATCCACCGCCCACAAGTGGTGGCAAAGCGTGAATACATTCGTTATTCAGGCTCTCCAATCCCACTAAGTTTTGATGAACTTAAGTCTCAAAAACAAGTGTGTGTGGTTGAGTTTGTTGAAGGTGAGCGCACCATTTCTCAACTGCCTGTTCCCACATTCCAACCTCTAGCTGAAATCAAAGGCGACTTGAGCGAGATCGAATCTCAGCTTAACCAATACATAGGTTTAGATAGCGACCAAAGCGTATGGTTATCGATAGAAGTGCAAGCGCAAGATTACTTGTCGGATCTACAAGAACGTATGCGCGCACTGACCGAAGGATTGAATGTGGAAGTACTTCAACTGCGCCGAGCAAGAGAGCGTCGTAATCAAGCATTAGAGCAAGAGTCGGCAGAGACCTTATCTGAACTGAGCCCGATGGACGTGTTTACGAAGCGTATTGCCTTAGAAGAGTTTGAAACCGATTCTGAAAAAGCGCGTTTAGAGCGCATGACGGTGAAGTTCAAACAAGTGATGGTCGAAGTGTCTGAAAGCGCTCAAGCGCCCAATAAAGTAGAAGAGTAATCGTATGAAGATTTTAAGCCTAGAATTTGAAAACCTGAACTCTTTGAAAGGGCGCTGGAAGCTCGATTTTACCCAATCGCCGTTTGCAGAAAACGGTCTGTTCGCAATTACTGGTCCAACTGGGGCGGGTAAAACCACCATTCTTGATGCGATTTGCTTGGCACTTTTCCATCGCACACCGCGTTTGAAAAGCATTGCTAAAGGTAATAATGAATTAATGACTCGTGGTATGGGCGAGTGCTTTGCTGAGCTTGAATTTGAAGTGCAGGGTAAAACGTACCGCTCTAACTTCCACCAAAAGCGCGCACGTGGCAAACATGATGGCGCACTGCAAACGCCGACCTGTGAATTTGCAGATGCCGACACAGATAAAGTGTTAGAGACCATGCTCACTAAGAAGATCAAGTTGGTGGAGCAGGTCACGGGCCTCGATTTCTCACGCTTCACTAAATCCATCATGTTGTCTCAGGGTGAGTTTGCGGCGTTCTTAAATGCCAATGCTAACGACCGTGCAGAGCTACTTGAAGAGCTGACGGGAACAGAAGTTTATAGCCTGATTTCAGAGCGTATCTACGATCATTTTAAGTCGAGTGAAGAGTCGCTTAATCAACTTAAAGCGAAAGCTGAAGGTGTGAGCTTACTGTCTGAAGAGCAAATCAAAGAGCTGACCGCAGAGCGTGAAACGCTAGAAGTAGAGCAGAAGCGTTTAGCCGAGCAATTAAAAGAGTGGCAAGTGCATCTTAGCTGGTGGAAAGACGTGACCAAAGCTGAGCAAACTATTGCGGCCAGTGAGCTCGATCTGAAAACCGCTCAAGATGAACTAGACCGTAACCAACCGTCACTAGAGCGCTTGGCAAACAGTGAGCCGGCTGAAAAGCTGCGTCCAGTACACAAAGATTTAAAGCGTTGCGAACAAGAGGTGAACACTACTCAAGCTCACCTAGATAACAGCACCAAGTTACTTGCCGTTCGTGATGCAGAAATGCAAGACGCGCAAACTAAACTGACTCAAAGCAGTGCGATTGTCGAACAGGTAAAAGCCGAACAGCAGGATCAAGAGAAGATCATCGAGCAGGTTCGCCCGTTAGATAACCAAATTGCCGTACTCAAAGATAAGCAAACTGCGGCCGTTAGTGCAGCGAATACGCTTAACGAGCAACATACGCAGCAGCGTAATCAACAGATTGTTTTAGTCCAAAAAACAGATGCACTGAAGCAACAAGATAAACTCAGCACTGAGTACCTAAATACGCATCAAGCTGACCAACATCTGGAAAAATACCTAGGTCAGTGGCAAGCAAAGGTCGAGCAAGTTCGTACTCTAGAGCGCCAGCATTCAGAGCAGTTGAATTCAGCGAAGCAAGCTTTGTCTGCAGTTGATGCACAGCAAACGATCATCAAATCCGCGCAAGATGCTAAAGCAACGCAAGATAAAACTTTAGCTGAATTGGTTGTTCTCGAGAGTAGTGCAAAGCAACAGTGGGAAGCCTTGCAAGGCAACACTAGCGAGCAAGTGTTGAATTCGCAAAAAGATCTGTTGGAGTTTTGGAATCGCAATACGCACTCATTACTCGAGATCAATCGTGGTTTCCTAAATGCCCAACAACAGCTGCACGCAAAAACACAGGCACATCAAACCAACACCCAGTTGGTCGACAAGCTTTCGAAAGAGCGTGAAGTGTTGCTTCTGCGATACCAAGAAAAAAAGACCTCACTTGAACGTTTAGTTCGCTTAATTGATCAAGAAGGTGACCTTGCGAAATACCGAGCGTCATTGAAGCCAGGTATGGATTGTCCATTGTGTGGTTCAACAGACCATGCGATCGAACAATCACAAAGTTCGAAGGATTTGAATGCCCAGAAAGAGCTTGAGGAACAAGAATTAGCAGCGATTCAGAAAGAAGGCCAAGAGCATCGTCAGCAGTTAGATTCTCTTACCCTTGTGATTGTGGCGCTTAACGATGACATTCAACGTGCGCAAGCGGACATTCAACAAGCTCAACTGAATTGGCAAGGCGTTGTCGGCAAGCTTCAACAGAGCTTAATTGGCTTCGACGATGCAGATCCGGAACTAGCGCTGCTAACCAATGATGATTTAGGTAATGAAGCGGCAGTGGTTTATTTCACCGAGCAGTATGAGCAGCAATTAAATTACACCATTCAGCAGCTCAAAGCGTTAGTTGATGCCAAAGCACATTTTTCTGAAGTTGAAAAAAAACGCCTGTCTGCGAGTGTCGAAGCTGATAAAGCGCAGTCTAATTTAGAGTTAGCTGAGCAGCGCTTAGCGGATCTGAATAAGCAAAACCAAGTCGCAAACGAACAAGTGACTCAGATAACTCAAGCGAAAGAGCAGCAATGGAACGCTTTGAAAGAGAGCATTGTTCAAACTTCTATCGAAGCACCTGAACTTGAGCATATCGATGATTGGTTTACTGCGAAATCGCAAGCATCAAGCACATGGCAGCAAACCAAACAGCAACAGGCCGATATTGAGAAGCAACTGATTACTCAAAATGCCGAATTGAAAACGTTAGACGACAAGCTAAGCAGTGTTGAGAAAGAGCTCGCGACACTGACGCAACAGAGTGAGTCTTTAGTGTCAGAACTCACTCGTGTAACGGCTGAAAGAACAGAGTTGTTTGGTGACAAAGACATTCAAGCCACCAGCAATGCGATGAAGCAAAGAGTCACTGAAGCAGTAAATGCATTTGATGCCGCGCAGTTAGTGCTTAACCGCAGCGAACTTGAACATCGAACCGAGCAAACCAAACACACTGGTTTCTCGGACGAGTTAGTCAGTAAGCAATCGAGCTACACACAAGCGTCGAATGCTTGGTTAGAAGCGCTGAAAACTAGCCCGTTCGAAGATGAGGCTAATTTTGAAGCAGCGTTGTTAGATGAAGAGGTTAGAACTCAACTTCAAAGCCTGAAGAAGTCTTTAGACGAAGCGATTGTCAGTGCGCAAGCTAGGTTGAACGCCGCCAAAGCGACACAAGTGGATCTACTAAATCACGAAAATGCGAAAGCATGGCAAGAGCAAGACCAACAGCAAGTTGAAGAAGCGACTACTGAGTGTCAAAACGCACAGCAAAGCCATGCGACCAAGATCGGTGCAATTTCTGCCAATCTTGAAACGGATAGCCAGAACCGCAGTAATCAGCAAGATCTGTTTAAGCAAATTGATGAGCAACAAGTCGAGTTTGATGATATCTCTCGTTTGAACTCACTTATTGGCTCTAAGAACGGCGACAAGTTCCGTAAGTTTGCCCAAGGTTTAACATTGGAAAACTTGGTGTACCTTGCGAACAAGCAGCTACAACGTTTGCATGGTCGTTACGAGCTTAAACGTAAAGCCGACGATGGTTTAGAACTGCAAGTGCTCGACACATGGCAGGGCGATGTGATGCGTGATACAAAGACTTTATCAGGTGGCGAAAGCTTCTTGGTGAGCTTGGCGTTGGCATTAGCGCTATCTGATCTTGTGAGCTACAAAACCAGTATTGATTCTCTGTTCTTAGATGAAGGTTTCGGCACGTTGGATAGTGACACATTGGACATTGCCCTTAACGCGTTAGATAACTTGAATGCATCAGGCAAGATGATCGGTGTCATTAGCCACGTTGAAGCACTGAAAGAGCGAGTGCCCGTTCAGCTTAAAGTGACAAAACACTCTGGCTTAGGTGTGAGTGAGATGGAGAAGCAGTACAAGGTTGTCGCTTAGGTTGTTACTTTGGTTCTTGCTAAATTTATCTGCGCAGAAATAGAAACAGAGCTAGATGAAGCAGATCCCCGACTCAGTCGTTCCTCCTTCTCGAGGATGACGGAGTCGGGAGTAGTCACAAATCACTACGCAGTCACTCCTTAAAGTCAGGAACGAACGTCATAGAGAACTAGGCTTTGTTCGTATTGCCTTCGTCATTCTCTAAAGCGAGGTACGAACGTAATAGGGAATCTAGATTTGTTCGCATTACCTTCGTCATTCCCTAAAGCGAGGTACGAGCGTAATAGGGAATCTCTAGTAAACGCAGGAAGTGGATGCTTCAAGAAGGGAACGGCCATGCACAAGAAACCCCATTTACCGACTAAGATATGTCCTGTTTGCCAAAAGCCTTTCGCATGGCGTAAAAAATGGCAGCGCTGTTGGGATGACGTGATCTACTGTTCTGAACGTTGTCGTCGTAATAAGTCTTAGTCCCATAATCTGAATAGATCAGGTCAATACTCATGATCTAAACCCGTTAACTCCAATATTTCCTTCCTTTGTCGTAATTTTGATGATCCTTTAATCGTTTCGTCATTCATTTCTCAAGTTAATATTTCTATCTGTAAGATAAGTGATGTATAAAGGCGGCATGAAGATACCTAAAAGAATACAGCCTTTAGTTGACGACGGTTTAGTCGACGAGGTGACAAGCCAACTCATGAGTGGCAAAGAAGCATCGGTGTACATTGTGCGCTGCGGCGATACGATCCGTTGTGCCAAGGTATATAAGGAAATAAGCCAACGCAGCTTCAAAAAAGCGACCGCGTATCGTGAAGGCCGAAAAGTCCGAAATAGCCGCCGCGCTCGAGCGATGGAAAAAGGCTCTGGCTTTGGTCGTGAACAACAAGAAAAGGTTTGGCAAAGTGCTGAAGTGGATGCCTTATATAAACTGGCAGAAGCGGGTGTTCGTGTGCCTGTCCCTTATGGTTGCTTTGATGGCGTACTGCTTATGGAGCTGGTCACTGACGATGAGGGTTACGTTGCACCACGTTTGAACGATGTGGTGATGCCAGCAGAGCAAGCGATCGAAGACCACGCCGTGATGATGACTTACGTAGTTAAAATGCTGTGTGTTGGTTTGATCCATGGTGACTTGTCTGAGTTCAACGTATTGGTGGATGAGTACGGTCCAGTAATTATCGACCTACCACAAGCGGTTGACGCTTCGGCTAACAACAACGCTGAGTGGATGCTGGCTCGTGACATCAATAACATCCGTGACTATTACGCTCAGTTTGCTCCTGAACTGGCAAAAACCGAGTATGCCAAGGAAATGTGGGCGCTGTACGAGAAAGGCGACTTGAAGCCAGACAGCAAACTGACGGGTGAGTTTACGGAAACCGACGACTTGGCTGATATCGAAGCCATCATGCAAGAGATAGACGCTGCGCGAATTGAAGAACAACATCGACGCGAGCGAGCTAAAGAAGAGAAAGAAGGTGTTGACGATACTAAGTTCAATTGGGCTGAATAATCGTGATGATCAGTTTTGATCTTTAGCTAGATATCAACCAAACGCCTTTTAAAACAGAGGCGTTCTTTCTAAATAAAAACCCAATGGAGCTTCAACTCTGTTGGGTTTTCTTTTTTAGCACTAATGAAAGACGGACACTCGTATCAACTACCAATTTAACTGTTCACCATCGTAAGCGTAGAAGTGCCCACTGTTATCCGGTGTGGCAGTGCGAATAATATCGACCAACTGATGGGCGACATAGCTTGACTCAAACAACTTACCTTCAGGGACATTGGTCTGAAAAGGCTTCGACAGAGCTGTGTCTGTCGTGCCCGGGTGCAGAGCCAACACGGTGCCTTTCTTAATGGTGCGTTGCCATTCGATCGACATGGTTTTGATGAACATATTTAGGGCTGCTTTCGATGAGCGGTAGCTATACCAACCGCCTAATCTGTTGTCTGAAATACTGCCAACCTTTGCGGATACCACAGCAAACTTTGGATTGTCGCTCGCTTTAAGTATCGGCGTGAAGTGTTTTGCTAATAACAAGCTGGGCAGGGTATTCACAGAGATGTTTTTGAGGAAAAAATCAGGGTCGATGGACGACAAGTTTTTCTCCGGTCCAAGATCTGGAGTGTGGAGCATACCCACGCAGTTGATCAACCAATCAAGTTGTTCAAACTCAGAACTCAAACGCTTGATATCAGCTTCGTCGGTGGCGTCGACTTTGTGCCAGGTCAAGCGATTGTTTTCTAGTTCCGGCTGTTGAGAGTGGTAAGTCGCGTCTACATGCACATCAAGAAAATCAAACCGAGAGAGCTCAGATAATAGGTGTTTAACCACAGCGAAACCAATACCGCCGCTCCCACCGACCACCAATATGTGTAATCTGAGTTGCTCCACCATTATAAGTTCTCCAAGTTTGTGATTCGTTGTTCAGCAGTATCGAGAATCGCTTGTTGTGATTGCTCATCCATGTTGTCCCAAGAGCGATATAACATGCCCATACGTGCGTTGCGGTTTAACGCATCGCGGTGCTGGTCCATAAAGCGCCAATACAAGCTATTGAAAGGGCAAGATTGCTCGCCGCTGCGTTCTTTTATCTTGTAGTGACAGCCTTTGCAGTAGTCACTCATGCGGTTGATATAGGAACCGCTGGCAGAGTATGGTTTGGTTCCTACGATCCCGCCATCCGCAAACAGTGCCATACCTCGCGTATTTGGCATTTCAACCCACTCAATCGCGTCGACGTAAATACCGAGGTACCAACTATCGACTTGGTCAGGGTCTATACCCGTGATTAAACAGAAGTTGCCAGTGATCATTAACCTTTGGATGTGGTGCGCGTAAGCAAACTCAAGAGACTGGTCAATCGCATGCTTCATGCAGTTCATCTTGGTTTGTCCGTCCCAAAAGTAATGGGGCAGGTTATTATGTGCTGAGTAATGGTTTTTGTTGGCGTAAGCAGGCATGTTTGCCCAATAGACGGCGCGTATGTACTCTCGCCACCCCAGTATTTGGCGTACAAATCCTTCGACCTGTGCAATATCGATGCTTGGCTTATCTGGTGAGCTGTCTCGAAGACAGGATGCTTGGTAGGCCGACAGTGCTGCATCAATCACTTCTTTAGGGCTCAGCAGTTTACTGTTCAGCGAGAACGATATACGGCTATGATACAAGCTCCATTTAGAGTCGTGCTCTGTCGTCATCGCATCTTGAAACTGCCCAAATAACGGCAAGCAGACTTGGCAGAAATGAGCGAGTAGAGACAAGCTTTGTGCGCGGTTCACCGGCCATAGTAACTGGTTACCGACTTGACCAATGGTTTGTACTTGGTGACGTTCGATACGTTGCAAAATGTCGGTTATATCATTGGTAAACATCAGCGGCTGAGGTAGGTTTTCGATGTCTTGTTTCTTGAGTTTCTTTCGATTGTTCGCGTCGTAATTCCATTTGCCGCCAACGGGCTTTCCGTCTTCTAGCAAAATGTCGAAACGTTTTCTCATTCGGCGATAGAAGTGTTCCATCATGATGTGTTTGTCTTTTGGAAACTGTTGTTCTATCTCCTCGAATGGAAAGAGGAAGTGTTCTGTATCACAACAACCTTTGGTCGCATTGGTCAGCTTGAGCTTGTTCATCTGCTCTAAGAGGCGATATTCATCTGGCCTTTGATATTCGAATTTCTCTGCGCCGAATTCGTGTACATAGTGCTTTAAAAGTGTGTCTAGGTTTTCAAATTGCGTTGTGTCGTCAAGAGTAAGGTGGAGTACTTGATGACCTTGTTCTTTGAGTTCGTTAGCGAAGTAACCCATCGCACAGAAAAACGCGGCCACTTTTTGAACGTGAGAGGCAACATAATCTGTTTCTTGTTTTAGCTCAGCAATGATGTAAATAACGTCATCGTTAACCTGTCTAAACCATGAATGCTCAATGTTGAGTTGGTCACCTAATACAAGTCGTACCGTTTTAAATTTCATAATGCGTCCTGGTTTGTGAGGCTTGTTGTGACTGCGTTACCGCCTGTCCATTGATTGATGAAGGCATGGTCTGGGTCGTACATTTCAGTACGTTGATTCAAATCGAAATGACGTGATTTGTTAATTATTAGACGCTTACGAGTTGATAGGCTGACAAGATCACAAATGACTACTCTAAGTGGGAAATAGGAGATTTCGATCAGGATGAGTGTGTTGAAGAGGATATCAAGCCAACCAATAATACCGATAGAGGTTGGCAATGCCGGTTATTTTTGAGTGTCGAACTGGAGCTTCTATTCCATTGGAACAACGAGAATATCGATAGGGGAAGTATCGATGATCTGTTTAGAATGGGAGATGAGCTTATGCCAAAAATCATGGTGATGGCCGCATAGCAATAGGTCAACGCCGTTGGCTTCGATGGCATTTTTGAGCTTATCGTTCAAATCACCCGTTCCCACGAAAATGTGCTTGATTGGGTGCTTGGCGTAGGCTTCAAACTCTTTCAAATGCTTAACGGCATCTTCATTGATGGGTAAATCACCGTCATTTCCCTGAATATCAACGAGCTCTGGATAAATTTCTCCATGCGTACCATCGATATAAACAAATGAAATGCCAGCCTCCAGTTTATCAGCGAAGAAGGTCGCTCTATCAATGAGAATCTTGGTGTCGTCAGACAGTTCAAGTGCGACCAGAATATGTCGGTAATCCATAATTAAAGCCTCTTGTTGTGAGTTATGTAACAAGCATAGTTTCTGTTGACGCAAATGATATCGAAGAGATCTCATATTCCGTAAAATCATCATTCAATGTTCTTCTAAGCACTATCGTATTTATATCGCTTTGATTGGTAAGAAATTTACAAAAGGTTGATATAGTGGTTGAAGCGCTAGCTTATGCTGTTAGATAGGCTTGATAGTTCAATGCGCCAATAACGAAGAGGCATCAATGACAGCACTACTAACCATTCCCACTCGAACATTAGGTTTCGACTACGATATTGAGATCCGAGACTGGTCTCAAAAGCTCGTCGGCTTTCATGTGTTTGAAGATGGTAGACGACCGCTTGATGGAGGCATTGGGCTGAGCCTCAACCTTGTTGAACAGTTTGACGTGAATGGTCGTTGGCTAAATTCATTACCTGCGCGTTATCGTGAAATCACCGACGACTTTCCAGAATACCAATACCAGATGTTGTGGCTTGCTGCGAATACTTATGAAGCCGCGCAATTGCTTGAATTAAGGCCTGTTATTTTGGCTTTGATCTGCATGAAATACAGTGTCGACAACAAGAAAGCACTGGCACTAAGTCGCTTAGGGCAGAAGAAGATCCTTACCAAGTTGGGCTTAGACGGCAGCAAGGCGACACTCAAATTCATCGACAAGCTAGAGCTTCATTACAATGTTGGTGATGAACTCGACCACATTGTTCGTATTCTCGAACCGCTGCAAAGACGAGTCCTTAAGTTTAAGCATTACTCAAAAGTTGGATACACAGCCCTGCGTTTGGACCAAGTTCATCCATTTCTAACTGGCAGCCGATTAGGGATTGCAATGGTGGAAGAGGGTAGACTTAATGCACCGTCGAAGATGGCGATGTTCCAAGATGCGATATTGTTAGGGCAAGATTTGGAGATGGATGATCCACTGCGTGCGATTACCAGTCAGAACTCTTTTGCGATGTTTGAGCAACTGCATGACCGCTGGACGGAGCAACGCCAATTACGACGCTTGGAGGGTAACTGCCCAATGGATAAAGACATCCCTTATCCCGTTCCTTTACTTGGCAATGACAACATTCATCCGCTCACGGATTATTACGACCTTGAACACGAAGGCATCGAGCAGAAGCACTGTATTGGCGTGTATCACAACCGAATCATGAGCGATCGTTATGTGGTGTTCCGCATGCTCAAGCCTCAGCGTTTAACCATAGGTTTACGCCGCGTCCCGAGCAAAGCATTTCCTTTTGAAATAGACCAAATCTGCGGAAAACGAAATGCACCTCCGTCGGAATCCGCTCGCCAAGTGATTCACGACTGGCTAGAAGCGAGTAAGCAAAAATATCCTAAGCAATAGCCATTAAGTAGAAGGAATACAGGATGTTTCAACAAGGCGATCTTTGCCCTCATTGTGGTTTGATTATTGTGATGCCTACGGATCTGCAAGGTGAATGCCTAGGATGCGGCGAAGAAATTAATCAAGACCCAGCAGACGATTACGACGAAGAAGAGTAGCTTTACCTACACTTAGATTAAACAAGGCTAGGATAGCCGAATTACTCTCTTTAAAAGGACGGAAAAATGCAGAAAGTAATCTTTAGAAATTGCGATGAAAACTCACCTTATTGGCATGAGTTAGAGGGCTTATTTCAAAGTGAATGGTCTGATTTCAAGTTTAAAGATACATATAAAGAAAACGTACAACTCCCTCCAGTAATAACAGTACTTCGCGATAATGTGGTCATTGGTGGCTTGGCGTATTCCTATTTTCAAGAACCTCACCAAGTTCGTGATGTAGTGTGGATCAACGCTGTGTTTGTCGACCCTCAATGGCGCGGTCAAGGCATTGCCAGTGAACTGATTAATCGTGGTGTCAGACAGGTTTCTTCTGCAGTGCAAACTCAACTCTACGCGTACACCAATATCATGGGTCTCTACCAAGGGCTAGGTTGGTCAATCGTAAATATCGAATCAGAACCGAACCATAAAGTGATGAGTATTGAGCTTAATCGATAAGCTCGGAATAAAAGCCTGATATTAGTTTATCTGCCGTTCGAGTAATGAATTTCTCCCTTTCATCCATAATGCATAAACCTGTTAAATTTTCGTTGAAACTCATGCCGATATCGCCTTTAAATCAAACAACTAGCTGTTGATTAAAACGATCAAGACGATTTATTGCAGCAGTTGTTGAGCACAAAGCCTATATTGACTAGAATGACGCACTTTTTTTATTTACGTACATACAGGTAATGAACATGAGCGATACTAATTCAAGACCAGCTTTACCAGATCATCTTGCAGGCAACCCACGCAGCCCACACCACGTTGCTGAGTGTTTCGAATACCCAATCGGCATTCGTCTAAATGGTAAAGAGCGTACTGATGTTGAAGAATACTGCATCAGCGAAGGTTGGGTTAAGATCCCTTCTCCAAAAGCGCTAGATCGTTTTGGTCAGCCAATGCTTATTACTCTAAAAGGCACTGTAGAAGCTTTTTACATCGACGCATAATCATGTCGTGTGGCTAGCTAATACATCGACGCATAATCATGTCGTGTGGCTAGCTAATACATCGACGCATAATCACGTCGTGTGGCTAGCTAATACTTCGAGTAATTAGCTAATGTTTGCTTAATTAGCCAACATCAAGCCACCAAGCGTTATTACCTAAAAGGGTCTAGAGAAATCTAGACCCTTTTTGTTTGCATTGATTTTAGCGAACTTCTTTAACCAATAGCCCAAACCACCTTCATAACTCCACAGATTCAACCAAAATTGTTGTTATTCACTATGCATTCGCAGTAATAACAAAGTTGTTGTTGGTTGATTTATGTTCGCTCGCTCTTTTTGGATTTATTCGTACTCGAAAGTTCTGATGTTTAATTAAACAGATACAAACAAAAATATGAAGCGCAGTCTAATTAAATGAAACTAATATGCTGTATTTAAAGTTATTTTTTGTTAATAACTACCTCTATCACAGAAATTAATCCTGAAGCACATACAATTCCCTTGATTTCGAATGAGCGCTAAATTTTTTCGTTCGAGCATTTAAATTCTTCCTTCGCCCAATAATTATGAGGTTCCTATGTTTGGAATATTCAAACCTATGGCGCATATCGATCGCTTGTCATCAGATAAGATCGATAGCACCTACACACGACTACGATGGCAGCTGTTTCTTGGCATCTTCGTTGGTTATGCGGGGTACTACTTAGTCCGTAAAAACTTTAGTTTGGCGATGCCTTATCTCATTGAACAAGGTTTTAGCCGTGGAGAACTAGGGGTTGCATTAGCGGCGGTATCTATCGCTTACGGCTTATCTAAGTTCTTAATGGGCAGTGTTTCTGACCGTTCTAACCCTCGTTACTTCCTCAGCGGTGGCTTGTTAATGTCGGCACTGGTGATGTTCTGCTTTGGCTTTATGCCTTGGGCAACAGGCAGCATCACTGCGATGTTTATCCTGCTGTTCTTGAATGGTTGGTTCCAAGGTATGGGTTGGCCAGCTTGTGGACGAACCATGGTCCACTGGTGGTCACGAAAAGAACGTGGTGAGATAGTGTCAGTATGGAACGTTGCTCACAACGTGGGTGGCGGTTTGATTGGCCCAATGTTCTTGTTGGGGCTGTGGGCTTTTAACGACGATTGGCGAACCGCTTTTTATGTTCCTGCATTTTTTGCCACTCTCGTTGCTGTCTTTGTTTGGTTTACTGTAAGAGATACACCTCAATCTTGCGGCTTACCACCGATTGAAGAACATAAAGACGATTACCCAGACGACTACGATACGTCTCATGAGAAAGAAATGACGGCGAAAGAGATCTTCTTTAAGTACGTTTTCTCTAACAAACTGTTGTGGTCAATCGCTATTGCCAATGCGTTTGTTTACCTTATCCGCTATGGCGTACTCGATTGGGCTCCAGTTTACTTAAAAGAAGCAAAAGACTTCTCTGTAGATAAATCATCTTGGGCTTACTTCTTGTATGAGTGGGCAGGTATCCCTGGCACCTTATTGTGTGGTTGGATTTCAGATAAGTTATTCAAAGGCCGACGTGCACCTGCAGGTATCTTGTTCATGGTTCTAGTGACAGTCGCTGTGTTGGTATATTGGCTGAATCCAGCAGGTAACCCAACGGTTGATATGCTGGCACTGGTTGCGATTGGTTTCCTTATCTATGGTCCTGTAATGCTGATCGGTTTGTATGCACTGGAACTTGCGCCTAAGAAAGCAGCGGGTACAGCGGCTGGTCTAACGGGTTTGTTTGGTTACTTAGGTGGCGCGGTTGCTGCGAACGCAATACTCGGCTTTATGGTTGACCATTACGGCTGGGATGGCGGCTTCATTATTTTGGTCGGCGCTTGTGTGGCTTCAATCATCTGTCTGCTTTACGCCTTCTTAGGTGAGCGTGCGCACCATAAACAAAAAGATCTCGAACGAGAGAGAGAAGCGCTAGCTCAGTAGTGTATTTACTGAATCACATCTATAAATAACAACAGAGGCAGGTATATCCTGCTTCTGTTTTATCAAGGGAAACAATAATGAAAACAACGTCACTGTCTCTGACCTTATTAGCACTAAGCTTATCTGCAAATGCATTAGCAGATCCTTTAGTGATTGCGCATCGCGGCGCTTCTGGTTATTTACCCGAGCATACATTACCGGCTAAAGCGCTCGCTTACGCAATGAAACCCGACTACATCGAACAAGATGTCGTGATGACCAAAGACGACCAATTAGTGGTTTTGCATGACCATTATCTAGACCGCGTCACCGATGTCGCGGATCGCTTTCCAACACGCGCTCGCGCAGATGGCCGCTATTACGCGATTGATTTTACGCTTGCCGAGATCAAATCATTAAAAGTGACTGAAGGCTTTAACCTAGATGACCAAGGTAATCGAGTGGCTGGGTTCCCAGCACGCTTCCCAATGTGGCAGTCTGATTTCCGTGTCGCTACCTTTGCAGAAGAGATTGAGCTGATCCAAGGCTTAAATAAGACCTTAGGTTATGACGTGGGTATCTATCCAGAGATTAAAGCACCTTGGTTCCATCGTCACGAAGGCAAAGACATCTCTAAAGCTGTGCTTGCGACCTTGCAACAATATGGGTATTTATCGAAAGACGACAAAGTGTATTTGCAGTGCTTCGACGCCAATGAACTTCAACGCATCAATGATGAACTTATGCCAGTGATGGAAATGGATCTTAAGCTCGTTCAGTTGATGGCCTATACAGATTGGAATGAAACCATGACCTACCAAGGTGACAAAGCAACGCCGTACAGTTACGACTGGATGTTTGAAGCTGGTGGCATGGAAAAAGTGGCGTCTTATGCGGAAGGAATAAGCCCTTGGAAGCCAATGTTGGTGGACGATGCATCGACCAAAGATAACATCATTATTAAACCGTTAATGAAGTCAGCAAAAGACGCGGGCTTAGATGTTCACCCGTACACGTTCCGTGCTGACCCAGGAAGAATCCCAGCTTATGCTGATAACTTTGATGGCATGTTGGATGTCTTCTACAACCAAGTCAAAGTTGATGGTGTGTTTACCGACTTCCCAGACAAAGCGGTCGACTTCTTGAACCGTTAATACCCCGTCAGTTACGAGCTATTAGTAACGAGATACTAAGAGCCAAAAGCACCGACTAAAGGTGCTTTTGGCTCTTCTTTCACTTTTTGGATCTCCTTGTACTGGCCTCGAAATCCTACCTATATTCTTCTTTCTCAGCCCACATTTTGATATTCACTCGGTTTACAGCTATAACCTGACTTGATAGGTTACTCCCAATGCAGCCAGATGCTTAATCTATAAGTGTTTATCGGCTCAACCTGATATTGAATTTGGAAAGATCATAGAAGAAAGAAGCAAAGCTTATCTTGATAGCTACCTCAACACATTACCAGCAGACGTTGCTTCGCAATACACCTCTTTTAGTGCCGACTATTACTGTGCTGATGAATACAACGCCAACCTCTGCGCCCAGTTAATTCTCAAGGGTGAAAAACAAGCGTCTTGCAGCCTTGAATATTGGTACAGCCATGAAGGCGAGACGAGACCAGTAGTTGGTCACTTGCAAGTCGTCACTGACTGGGATGGCAAGCCAGTTTGCATTGTAGAGATCACTTCAGTCTCACAGTGCAAATATAACGAAGTGACGGCGGAGTTTGCTGCTGCCGAAGGCGAGGGTGACAAAACACTCGAATGGTGGAAAGAAGCTCACTGGAACTTCTTCTCTCGTGAATGTGAAGAGCTCAAGATCTCACCAAGTGAAGACATGTTACTTATGTTGGAGCGTTTCAAAGTGGTTTATCAATAAAGGGTATTTTGTGTTTAGAAGATCGTGCTCCATAAACAGTAACAAGGTTGTCCATAATGAGCCTAACCGTCCGAGAAGTTTTTATAGGCTCGCTTAAACATTAGATAATTCATCGTATGCAGGAGGCAAGATGACAAAGCTAATCGAATTAACAGAAATAGTCTTATTCGACTGGGGCAATACGCTGATGGTCGATTTGCCAGACGCACAAGGGAAGATGTGTGACTGGGAAACCGTACAAGAAGTGAGTGGTGCTCGTGCATTACTGGGGGAGTTGTCGAAAACTCATCTAGTTTATGTTGCTACCAATGCTGGTGATTCCAGTAAAGACGACATCATTCGAGCCTTTGAGCGTGTTGGCCTGTCTCAATATATCTTGGGTTACTTTTGTAAGGCGAGCATTGGCTTTTCTAAGTTCGAGTCGGGGTTCTATCCTGCCATTATTTCTAAGCTCGGTGTTTCACCACAAGAGATCACCATGGTAGGCGACACTCTAGAGAAAGACATTTACCCAGCACTTTAAGCGGGTTTGCAAGCGGTGTGGTTGAACACGGAAGGTGCTGAGCTTAAGTCACAGCATCCAGGTATCGTACAAGTTCAATCCCTAAGCGAACTGTTGGAGTAGCGCGATTAACTCTCTGATATTAAGTTCAGATAAAGCGCTTGTCCGTTTTGACGTAAACCTCTCATCTCTTTGCTGTTTAATCCTCTAAGCTAACTCTAGTTTCCACTATGAGGGCTAGGTTATGAGTGTCGAACGTCACGGAATATCGGTTGGAATTGAACGTGTTAGCGGTGAAACCATCGTTGTGTTCAAAGCGAAAGGCAAACTCACACACGATGACTATCAGGCAATGATGCCAATTCTAAATACCACGCTAGAAGAACTCGATTCATCTAAACTCAAGATGCTGGTCGATATCTCAACCTTAACAGGATGGGAGTTACGTGCAGCTTGGGATGATTTCAAATTGGGATTAGAGCTCAATTCGAAGATAGACAAGATTGCTATTTTCGGCGATAAAAGCTGGCAAGAATTCGCTTCAAAAGTAGGGAGCTGGTTTGTGTCCGGTGAGATTAAGTCATTCGAAGACCATGACTCTGCGCTTAAGTGGCTAGTCGATTGATACTATTCGCGGGCAGCTAGAGAGCAGTTCGTAAACATCGCCAATGACAGTTGACGAGAATTGTCTCGAACGCTGTCATTTTTCGTTTTGGTTATGATATTTCCTATTTGATTCAATAGAGTATATTCATTCCAGCGTGTAACATACCCAGGCTTTGTTTGGTCGTGACTAATAGAATAGCGCGGCCAGATTCAGTAATAACGAGAACTAAAACAGAAATAAGGTCTAACGACATGCATAAGGTAATTGATAAGCTGGCTTGGATATTCATCAAAGACGGCAAGTTGTTGATGGTGAGATCAAAAGGCAAAGAACTGTTCTATCTACCGGGTGGTAAGCGTGAAGCTGGCGAAAGTGATGAGCAAGCACTGGTTCGCGAAATCAAAGAAGAGATCTCAGTCGATTTAGTGCCTGATTCCATCAAATACGTCGAGACGTTTACAGGCCAAGCTGATGGCAAAGCGGAAGGCGTATCAGTGCAATTGACTTGTTATCTTGCTGATTATACAGGCGAACTGTCTCCAGATGCTGAAATCGAAGAGCTTAAGTATGTGGATATCAACGACAGAGCGGTATGTTCATTGGCAGCACTGGTTGCGCTTGATTGGTTAGAAGCGAACCAGTACTTGGCTTAAGGTTTTAGCGGCTATTAGCTAATGCTGAAGATTGATCTTCAAAAGATCATCGCTTACGAATAGCTTGAAGGGCGGCTGTCTTTCATCAACAGGTCGAGTTTCCTTTGAGCTTTCTTCGTGTCTTGTAAATCCACCACCTCAATCATTTCACACTCATCTCGTACCATCTCATTAATTAGGCTTGGGTAGTGTCGGCAATCTTCTGGTCGGTCTAAGTAAATGCTACATGTGTACTTGGCTTGAGCCTTGGTGTCTTTCGTCGGAACCAGCTCCAGAAAAGGGCAGCGAGTTAAACGTTCGCCAGATTCAGGGTCGAACCAGATCTCGCTTCCTCGAACATATTCAAAGATGTCTGGGTTGAACAACTCCCACAAATCGATCTCTTCTTGAGTCGCGGCAAGGTCGCCATCTCCGTATTTGATACAGCATTTTCCGCATTGATTACAATCTTTCATTATCGACTTCATAAGTTGGTGAGCTTTTATCATTTTACCACTGATAGGCGTGGCACGTTGATTTTGTTGTTCATGGTTAAGCCGTTACGGGCGGGAACTTGGAATAGCGGTACTTAAAATCAATTTATCTATGAACCGCCACTCCAATCAAAGCTGTAAACAGTGATACAATTTGCGCCTCTCACGTTATTCAAGCAAAGGCATCAAGATGAGAACCGTATACACCACCGAAGTCAACATTAACGCAAAGAAACAAAAAGAGGCTTACCCAAAGCTCGCTTTATGTGACAAGTGCGTTGGTGACTATGTGGTTATCGAGCAAGGTGAACGAACTTACAAGCCTTGTGCTAAATGTGGTGCCGACGATTAATGCGCCTTGATAAATACCTATGTAAAAGCACTGACCTAACCAAGCCTGAAGCGATTGAACGCATCCATAATGGCGAGGTGAACGTAAACAGTGAAACAGTCACCGATGAATCGACTCAGGTTCATGAAACCAACGCCATCTTGTTTAATGGCATGCCGCTTAAATTGCGTGAATTTCGATACCTCTTAATGCACAAGCCTGCGGGTACTATCTGTTCTAATGTCGATGAATTTTATCCTTCACTGTTCAACTACATCGAGATAGACAAAGCATCAGAACTGCACATCGCAGGGCGCTTAGATGCCGACACAACAGGCTTAGTCTTGATTACCGATGATGGGCGATGGTCATTCAACATCACTCTGCCAACCAAGTCATGTAAGAAGGTATATCGCGTGACATTGTCACGAGATATCAAAGATGATGTCGCTGACAAGTTCAAAGCGGGCATTCAATTGCAGGGCGAACAAAAACTGACGCGTCCGGCAGAACTCGAAGTGATTACCAGTAAAGAAGTGCTGTTGACCATTACAGAAGGTAAGTTTCATCAAGTAAAACGAATGTTTGCCGTAGTAGGGAATCGAGTTATTGGACTACACCGTGAGCAGATTGGTGATGTTCGTTTAGATGTTGAAGCAGGTCAGTGGCGTTATCTAACTAAAGCCGAAGTCGACTCATTTCAGCAAGACTCTGAATAAACGCTGTAACCACTTAAAGCGTTAAGCGTGTCAGGACCAGAATATCAGCACTATAAGGATGTAAGATGGAAAACCTTAAAGTCTCGGAAATTAAGTCTTTCGTGCCCGCGAAAGACTTCGATTTATCTAAGCGTTTTTACCAGTCAATCGGCTTCGAAGTGATGTCTGAATTTCACGATATCGCCTATCTACGACACGGCAGTTGCGCCTTCCTTTTGCAAAACTTTTATGAACCTGCGCACTGTCACAATTACATGATGCACTTGCTGGTTGAAGACGTAAAAAGTTGGTATCAACACATCCAAAACTCTAATGTAGTGTCGGAATTTGAAGTTACCGTTTCCGAGGTTGTTGAGCAACCTTGGGGAATGCTTGAGTTTTGTATCACCGACCCAAGTGGTGTGCTGTGGCGTGTGGCTGAAAACATCAGGCCGCGTTAATTCATCCAACTTGCATTGATAGTATGTCTAGGTTCACGGTGCTTTTCTGTCCTATTTGCTAGAGTGACAATTCAATGAGCATGGAGGTTTTATAATAGGAACTGTAATCGGTTTGGTGATTTTAGTTGCTATAGATTGGTATCTTGTTCGTAAAACAGGGCTTCATATTCATAACTGGATCTCTAAAAAGTATGCCGTGTATTTGTCGGAGAAGGGAAACAAAAAATAGCCTTTCTTATTAAGTCATCGGTATAAAAAGCGTTATCGGCTATTCATTTTACACACATTGCAAAGATTGGAGGATTTATGAAAGGTAAAGGAAAGTGCCTATGTGGCTCGGTTAAGTTGGAAGTAGAGTACGCCAGTAATGAATTGGGGGCTTGTCATTGTAGTATGTGTAGAAATTGGTCGGGCGGTCCGATGTTAGCCATTGATTGCGCTGATTCAGTTAAAATATCAGGTGAATCGAATGTAGTTAGATATAAGTCGTCCGATTGGGCTGAGAGGGGTTTCTGCGGTAAATGTGGTACTCACTTGTTTTACTTTTTGGTGCCAAATAATCAGTATCACCTTCCTGTCGGTTTATTGATGTCTGGGGATGACTACAAGTTAACTCATCAGATATTCATCGATGAAAAGCCCGAATACTACGAATTTAAAAATGAAACAAAAAATATGACTGGTGCAGAAGTATTTGCCCACTTTGAAAGTGGAGAGTAGCACTTAGTTTTTATTAGCTTAAGACTAATTCACAGCGCTCGGCATTTTTTAGTTTCGGTCGAGTTTTGTGTTTGCGGTGTAATGGTTTCGGTTAGGTGGTGCTCACGCCTAACATCCCAGCATCAACCCCCAACTTGAAGTACCTCGAAACTCGATTATGTGAACTCCTAATAGCTGAATAGTTACTCTAATATACAATGAGTTTTCTAATGGCTCTGAGGGGGCGGACATGACAGATATGGCAATATCAAGTTACCTTGGCTGGTTGTTACTTCTTATAGGTTGTTATCCTTTCTTGCTTGTTGGTGTCAGTATGTTTTTCTATGATGCAGAGCGTAAACAAGCATTAAGGTGGTTGAACGGAGTTAGTTTTCTATTGGCTGTATTCCTTCTTTACATGCATATGCAGACAGAAGTCATCTATGGTCGGGAACTGCTCGAAGCCTGGTATCATGATAACCCAGAAGATAGGCCTCAATAAAAAGTACATAACAAGTGTTTATTATCCATTTCGGTATATAAAAATGATGCTAAACGATTGGCATTTCCAGCTAGAATCAACTTTAGTGTTTTCGGCACAATGGGTGAGGTGAGGTGATCGCGATGTCAGCTACTTCAAGCGGCGATAACTCTTCTAACCAATAGTGCTTATCGGAGTGAACCATGTTCTCTTAACAAGTATAGCTCACCATTTTTGGCATAAACTACGTACGGTTTTTGACTGGTTAAAAGAGTTACTTAATGTTGGTAATTACTTAGGTTACTATTTAGCTCAGTATTGATTTGATATACAAAATTTTTGGACGAAGGTTATGAGAAAAATAATATTAAACATTGTCTTACTATCGGTGTTTGTTGCGTCTTTATTTCTAACAATTTCATCAGCAATAGACATTTCAAAAGAAGTGACAGTAAAGCTCCATGAGTTTGATTGGAGTGGTGTCTCCGGTGTAATGGACATGGTCATGGTTATTTTAACTTTCGTCTTACTGGTTGGACTGAAACAAGGTTCGAAATCTATTGAGGAATCGACCCGAAGTCGTAATGCCGAATTGTTGAATTGGGCGATGGAAGAGATGTCAGCATTAAAACCTGCGATTAGGTTGGTGACAGACGCTCACAAAAGAGAGCCTTATAGTCAGGTAACTAGTGACGTTAGTGTGGATTATGTATCGACATGGAGCAAAGAAGAATTACAAGCAGCTCAAGCTGTAAGTGTCGCGTTGCAGAGAATGGGGTACTTTGCTACTCATGATTTGGTATCAAAAAAGCATTTTCTGAATCTTTGGGGGCCTTTATATCTATCATGTTGGTATTCACTCGAAGGTTGGGTTAAACATAAGCGACTTCAACTTGATGAACCTTTTGATATCGCTGATGGTGCATACTCGAGACTGTACTTTGAAAAATACGCCATGTACTGTGAAGAAAAGTTACCGCCTTTGTTATTGAATAATACAAGAAAGCAGTTTGGCTTAGAGCCAATGGTTCAACCCAAAGCCCACATTAAGTTGGGCATAAAATTGAAAGCAAGGCTCACAGAAAAGGTTGATATCTAACTATTCACATCACAATACTTTTTGGAATCAAAGGGGCTTGTTAACGCGATCAACACATAAATGCCAAGAGTGTATTGGCTGATCGTATATTGAAGAATGTTTCTTCAAAGGGAGATGCATGTCATTGGTTATGTGTAATGGAGAGAATAAGGGAATAACGAAAGTACTAATTGCGGGGGCTAGTGGATACATTGGTCGTCACGTTACATCGCTATTCACAAAAAGTGGCTTTGAAGTTTTTACATACGGTAGAGACAAAGTCGTCACTCCTCCTTTAGTTGGGTTAATAAAAGATAGAGCTGACTATGAAGGCTTCTTTGACGTGGTTGTGAATTGTGCGCGTCCACATTGGTCACAATTCTCCGCACATGAAATTGCCGATGTGGAGCAGGAATTGCTCTCTGAGTTAGACCTACTTGCTGCTAAAGGAGCAACAAAGATACATACATCAGGTGTTTGGCTATTTGGCAACGCCTCTAGCGCTGATTTGAGACAGTTTAGACTGAAACCCTTAGACGCCGTTAGATTAGACGTAGAAACGATACATAGCGCTATTAGAAACAGGTGGCACGTCGTTTACTGTCCTAGTTTGGTTTATGGCGGTGAGGATTGTCAGCTAAAACGAATTGTAGAATCTTTCGCTAGCCAAACGATTCAAGTAGGTGTGCCGTCTATCGGCTATAACCAATATGTTCATGTCTACGACATTGCGAAGTTCTATCTACTTTTGGCGCAAGGCCGAACCTTAGAAAAGCAGCATTTTATTGCTGAGACGCAAGGCTATAGTCCTGCAGAGTTCGCTCGACTCTTACTAGCTGCAAAAGCTGTAACAAAAGTAAGAAAGATCCGTTGGGAAGAGTTTGAGGTAGAAAACGGTTCGTTAGCTGTAGAAGTCGAGAAGATGAACCTTACACTTCCAATTAGTTATTCGTTTGAGGCTACTGAGTCAATTAGCGAATATATTGGAAATTACATATAGTTGAGTGCTTATTTCTGATTCCCAACCCTCGGTACTTTTAGTTGAGTTTAGTCTCTCCGGCGTATGAGCTTAAGTTAATCAGCAGCGTCATTTTTTAGTTAGCTCGCATTGAACGACAAGCGCGCTCCACACCTTTATACAGCATGAGGCTTACCAAACATGGAGAAGACCTTGATCGTACGGACTGCGACGAAAGAAGACTCAAGTGTCTTGTTAGAGTTTATTGAACAAAAAGCTGACTTTGACCGGAGTATGAGAGGGTTTAGTGGTGAAATCTCGACAACTATAGAGAAAATCGAACGCACACTATTTGGTGATTACGCATTTGCTCATGCATTAATATTGGAACTGAATTGTGAGCCTTTTGGCTTCGCACTGTATCACTATCGATATTCATCCTTCAGTGGAGAGCCATCAATCTGGCTTGACGACCTATTGGTAACAGGAAATCAAAGATCAAAAGGGTATGGCCATGAACTTATGTTGGCTTTAAAGTCACAAGCGGAGTCATCATATGCCTCTCACATCTCATGGACGGCAAGTCCACATAATAAGAAAGCGCATGATTTCTACAAAAGGTTGGGTGCAGAGGTTGAGCGAATGGATGGTCAAAGACCTTATTTCCGTTGGGCAATGTGCGATTCGTAAATGAATCAAAAGGAACTATGAAAATAACGACGCTGGTTGACAACTCTCGACTGGATAACAGGAAAGATTTAGCCGTTGAGCGCGGACTATCACTGCATATTGAAACTGAATCGCTAAAGATCTTGTTCGATATGGGAAGTGGCGATACGTTTTGTCAAAACGCACCATTACTGGGTATTGATATCAAAGATGTAGACCTCGCTGTCATATCACACAGGCATCATGATCATTGTAATGGCACCGCTGATTTTGTTGCTCATAACTCTAAAGCCAAAGTGTTTCTGAAAAATTGCGAACAGAAAAGCTATCATTTCCGGGCTTTCGGTTTCAAAAGTGATGTCGGGATCAATCCGGACTTACTAGAAAACAGCAACGAGCAGTTAGTCTTCGTTAATCGTACGACTGAGATCGCCTCAAATGTCTTTGCTATCACAGATATTAGCGTGAAACACGAACAACCTAAGGGTAATAAATACCTTTATACACAGTCGAAGAATCGACAGGAGCGCGACTCATTTGATCATGAATTACTGTTGGTGATTAAAGAGAAAGACGGTTTAGTTATATTTACTGGTTGTGCGCATAGTGGCGTTCTCAATATGGTTGAAACAGCGGTTACTATGTTCCCAGTAGCGAGAATAAAAGCCGTTGTCGGGGGCTTTCATCTAGTGGGGTTACCATTATTGAATAGTATTGGTGGCACAAAGCAAGACATTAGAGAGCTTGGATTGACGCTGTCTCAATACCCCATTGATAAACTGTATACAGGGCACTGCACAGGCAAGAAAGCTTATGGCCTGTTGAAAGAAGTATTAGGCGAGCGTTTGGAAGCAATGCCGACAGGTCGGCGTATTCATGTGTAGCGTTGGTCAAACCTTAGCTGTACGTTTGTCACTTGGTAAGAATTAAGGAGTTTTAAGTGAGTCAGGAAGTAAGAGTAGGTGTAGCTGCGGTTATTCTACGTGAAGGACGAGTACTACTTGGAGAACGAATTGGTTCTCATGGGGCTCATACGTGGGCAACGCCGGGCGGACACCTTGAGTGGGGTGAAAGTATCGAAGAGTGTGCCAAACGCGAAACACTCGAAGAGACTGGTTTAGTTGTTAGTGCATTTGAGAAGCTTTCTTTTACCAATGATATTTTTGAGAAAGAGAACAAGCACTATATAACGCTGTTTGTTGTTGCTTCTGACGCTAGCGGCGAACCAGAGATAACAGAACCTGATAAATGTAAGCAGTGGAAATGGTTTAAGCTCGATGAGTTACCAGAGCCATTGTTTCTTCCTCTGACGAATTTGCTTAACGATCCGGTCATCCTTGGGAAGCTAGCGCCGTAAACGTGAACGATTGGAGGGCATATCAATGAGATCACCTTTTCAAGTTTTAGTCTTTCCCTACAAAACAGTCGATAACAAATCTCGATTTTTAATCGCACGCAGAAGGGACAATGGTGTTTGGCAGGCAATATCGGGTGGTGGCGAAGACAATGAATCATTACTTGAAGCAGCAAAACGAGAACTCTCTGAAGAGACTCAGCTAGTCGGTTGTAATTGGCAGTTGCTCGATTCAATGTGCATGCTTCCAAAAGTCTTTTATGCAGGAAATCACAATTGGACTGAGCATCCATTCGTAATTCCTGAGCATTCCTTCTCAGTTAAAGTGACGAAAGATCCTCAATTATCAAATGAACACACAGATTACCGTTGGTGTGACTACCAAGAAGCTATTGAACTTCTAACATATGACTCGAACAGAAACGCGCTTTGGGAGATCAACGAAAGGCTTTACAAAGCTAGCTAAAGTATACAGATTAATTAAATCTATATTAGAGTAGAAATCCTGATTAGATTCTTACTAATCTCTCGCTATTTAGTGAATAGGTAAATCATGACATTACGAGTAGTTCCAGAGCTTTATTGTTTCGATATTAATGTGAGCAAATCCTTCTTTGTCGATGTGTTGGGGTTTGAAGTGAAATACGAGCGCCCAGATGAGGAGTTTGCTTATCTAACGCTTGATGGTGTTGATGTGATGCTTGAAGGGATTGCGGGCAAAAGTCGAAAATGGCTTTCAGGTGACCTGGAATTTCCTTTAGGGTGTGGCGTTAACTTTCAATGGGATGTTATCGATATCGAACCACTTTATCAGAGAGTTAACGAAAGCGCCGCTGATTCTATTTACTTAGCGTTAGAGTCGAAGTCTTATCAATGTGGGGGTTTGATCGCGACTCAGAAGCAGTTCATCGTTCAAACTCCTGACGGTTATCTCTTTAGGTTCTGCCAAGATATTCGTTAACACATAAGTATTATTAGCTACTCATTTATTACGAGAAACACGGCTAACTAAGTACCCGTATAAACAAGGAGAGTAGAGTGGTCAACATTCGGGAAATGGACATTTCAGACTACGACTCAGTGATCGCGTTGTGGTGCCAGACAGAAGGCATGAGTATTCGCGATGCCGATTCGAAAGAAAGCATTGCGAGCTATTTAGAGCGTAACCCCGGTCTGAGTTTTGTGGCTGAAAGTAACAACGAGATCATTGGCGCTGTGTTGGTCGGAACGGATGGACGTCGTGGGTATTTACAACATTTAGCTGTCTCGGCCAACTTCAGAGGGCAAAAGTTAGGTTGTAAGCTTGTTGCAGAGGCGGTCAACGCCCTTGCAGGGTTAGGCATCCCGAAGACCCACTTGTTTGTCTATAACGACAACATCAATGCTCAACAGTTTTACGAAAAGTTGGGCTGGTTTCCTCGAGATGAAGTTCGAATGTACTCGTTTAATAGTTCGGATAATAGTAACGTTTAGCTTTAAAGGTTCGCGCTGGCTGAGCTTGAATTTGTAACAGGTTCGCGCGCATCCGCCCAATATCAAAACAATCCTTGGAGTATTTAGAAATGTTGTTTTCTAGTCTGTCTAAACCATTGGTTCATAGCTCCGAGTTATGTTCTGAGCTGCTCAACTTCTTAACCGAGCATAAGAGTGATTTCGAAGAAAAGTTAATCCCAGACCTGTCATACATCGATGATATGGCACATGTGGTGAACGGTATCAAAATCAAAGACGTTCTACACATCAATGAGAATCAATACCGACTTCAATATTCGTTTGATTGGGAGTTGTTTCTAGGTTGTTCAGATAGGAACGAAACCGGTGTAGAGAATGGAAGTGTTCTATTCACACTTGAGGATGATAACGTTCTTAATATCAACTTCCCAAACTACGGTTCTCGAGACACTAGCGATGAGCTCTAGTCGGTTTTTCGTGGGTGCTATACAGAAGGAAGAGCAATGATAACTATCGAAAGGCTTGAAGAATCCCATGTGGCGTCAGTTCAGGCCATCCAACTCGCCGATGAACAGGTTAAGTTCGCTGGTACAGCTGCAGAGTTTTTATTAGACGGCAGTGAAACGACGCACTTGCACGTGATTAAGTCTGATCACGAAATTGTTGGTTTCTTTAAGCTGGATATCGCTTACGCAGAGCACTACCAATTCTGCCCTGAAGGAAGCATTGGGCTAAGAGCTTTTGTGCTTGATAAAAACCAGCAAGGTAAAGGTTTAGGAACTGGCACGGTCAAAGCTTTGTTTCCATATTTAAAAGCGAATTACTCAGCGTATCAGTCGATTTACTTAACTGTGAATTGCAAAAATCCCGCAGCATTTAACTGTTATCAGAAAGGCGGCTTCGAAGATACCAATGAACAGTATTTAGGTGGCGCAGCAGGCCCGCAATTTATCATGCGCGGTCGAATTGCTTAGTAATATGAAACCGATTAATTGTTGATGGGACACTCCTGAACAGCTATATGCAGGTTGAGAGTCTTAAAGAACACGAAAAGGAAATTTGATGAAGGTTCAATATCTTGAAGTGGTTACCCCAGAAGTCGATGTTGTTTGTGCAACATACGCTCAGCTCTACAACGTGAAGTTCAGTGGTGCAGATGTAAACCTTGGTGGGGCGCGCACTGCAAAGCTATCTAATGGCGGGGTAATTGGCATTCGAGCACCGCTTCGTGAAACTGAAGAACCAACTGTTCGTCATTACACGTTGGTTGAGGATATTCAGTCTGCAGTAACTGCAGCCGAGAAACTAGGCGCCGAAGTTGCGGTGCCGCCAATGGAGTTACCACGTCACGGGATGTGTGCCATTGTCATTCAAGGTGGCGTCGAGCTCGGATTCTGGCAGTTATAAATGATGTATACCTTTTAGATTGTGACGGACGAGATACTACGATTTATGATGCGACACCTAGTGTCTTTACCTGCTTCATGGCATCATTCCACGCAGCTAAAACCCCAACAAGGTATGTTATGAAACAGAATATTGTCCACATTGCACTCGTGGTAAAAGACTACGATGAAGCGCTTGATTTCTATGTAAACAAGCTTAAGTTTGATCTCATCGAAGACACGTATCTGCCAGAAGAAGATAAGCGCTGGGTTGTTGTTGCTCCACCAAATTCAACCGGTGTGAGCCTGTTACTTGCTAGAGCTTCCAAGCCAGAGCAACTCGATTTCATCGGCAACCAAGCTGGTGGACGCGTATTCCTATTCTTAAACACCGATGACTTCTGGCGTGATTACGAACGTATGACGTCTTTGGGCATTAACTTTGTCCGAGAGCCTAAAGAGCAAGGCTACGGCACCGTTGCTGTGTTTGAAGATCTTTACGGTAACTTGTGGGATCTGCTTCAGTTAAATCCTGAACACCCTATGGCTAACAGGTAGATAAGCTTAGCCCACAACCATCGGGTGTTGCGTATTACAAAATGTCGGTTCATTGGGAGTAACGCTTCTCTTTCGTTAGGTTAACCCTCCGCACCGCTAAATCATCAACTTAAGTTAAGGAAGCTCATCGTGGAAGAAATCAAAGGCATTCTGCAATTCATGGTCGAGATTGAACAATTAAAGGATGTTCATCGACAGACAAAACCGGTTGGATTGGATCGATATGAAAACTCCGCTGAGCACAGTTGGCACGTCTGTTTGAGCGCACTCATGTTGAAAGACTATGCCAATGAAGAAATCGATATTACGCGAGTAATGAAGATGCTGCTGATTCATGATCTTGGGGAAATCGATGCCGGAGACACCATCATTTATGCCAGTGAAACCGAAGAAAACAAGCTCAAAGAGAGAAACTGCGTCGAGCGGTTGCTGAAATCATTGCCGAGCCATTCAACAAGCGAGTATTTGGATTTATGGCTTGAGTTCGAAGCCGGTGAGTCACCAGAAGCTAGATTTTGTAAGGCGATCGATAGAGTGCCGCCTTTGCTTCATAACATCCATGGTGGTGGTCACAGCTGGAAGAAGCACAACATATCCAAAGACAAAGTACTGACCTTCAATGGCGAGCGTATTTCTAAAGGCAGTCGTGCCTTATGGAAAGAGCTAGAAGTGCAACTTGAAGGTGCTGCGGAAAAAGGGCTATTAAAGTAAAAGTTAATTTCATACCTTAGCGTAAGAATAGCTTTAGCTTTTCAATGAGGGAGATCTCGATGGTAACTGATTCAAGATGCATGGCACTTACCTTGTGTCTCATTTCTTTCTAATAAAACTCTAGTGTCGAGTAGACGACACTTGTTACCAAGTGCCGCCCCTCTAAGAACCGTACGTGC